>JBBQII010000164.1:0-7332 GCA_038324795.1 Gemmatales bacterium | reverse complement strand
CGAGCCGGCCCCGGCCACAGCGTTTCACCGGCCAGCAGCGCGATCTGGTCGCCCATATTTTCGCCCAGCATCACCATTTCACGACCGAGCAGCTGATCCGCGATCTGCATTCGACCAGTCTCGATATCAGCCGAGCCACGGTGTACCGAACGCTCACGAAACTCGTTGATGCCGGGCTGCTGCGCAAGCTCGAACTGGGTACCGACACCTACTATGACCACGACTACGGCTACCCGGCCCATGAGCATCTCGTCTGCGAGATCTGCAAACGGCTCATCGAATTCCAGAACCCGGCCATCGAGTCCGCCATCCGCGAAGTCGCTGAAGAGCACCAGTTCCAGTTCAGTGGCCATACGCTGATCATTCGCGGGATCTGCCTCGACTGCAATCGGGCCCGGGCGACAAAGCGAAGGCTGGATTTGATCTGAGAATGGCTTTCACGCCGTCGCTTGCGCTTCCGCCAGACGGGAATTGAAGTCACGCCTACGGCCGTTGCCCGCGGACGGTGCTCGTCGACGCCTGGGATGCCAGTGGCACGATGCCATCTTTCGGGGGAGCAGCCAGTGTCGGCGTCGTCCCCGTCTCCGCGGGCGTCAGTTTGCCGGCCCGCACAATCAGCAGTCGCTGAACTTTATCCTTGCCGGACATCCCCGTGAAGACTTCGTTGCCCAGCCAGTTGCCGCGTTCGTGATGCGAGCCGATGATGGCGAATTCCCGTGGCGACAGCGTGACTTCCCATCCCAGCGATTCAGGTCGTTCGGCCGGCTTGCCCGATCCCCAGGCGCTGCCCGCTGCTCCGGTCGGCAGCCAGCTTTTCTTGTCGTGGAACTCGATCTCCGGGCAGCATTTCAGTGTGATCCGTCCGTCGGATGCGAAGACCGGCGTGATGCTGATGCCGAACTGAGCCTGTTCCTGCTTCACGGTGGTCGGCGCACCGTTCAGTACCGTGAGCATCTGGTACTCGGCCACCGGCACCGGGCCGTTGATCGGCAATACCGCGGGGTTGTTCGCATACAGCCGGCGTTGGCGATGACCCACGGCACTGCGCGGGTTGGCGATCATTGCCTCGACTTCCGACGGCAGCAATCCGCCGACGACGCCGACACGCAAGCCGTTCTCGCTCAACAGGGCTCTTTTATCGGATGGCAGAAACTGCTCGTCGACGTTTGCCCAGACTTCGCGGTTGATGGCCGCGCTGCCAAGCGGCCGCTCGATCAGGGCATACTCGATGAACACGGCCTCGGACCCGGATGGCCCGCCCATGCCGCGAACACGATCGATCAATGACGTCGATTTCGCCGGGCGGTCATGCAGACAGCCGGTCGACGACACGACGATAAATCCGAGCAATAGCGCTCGCCAGTACATGATGGACTTCCTTGTCCGGTGGGAGTGCCGGGGTGAATACTCTCACAGTGGCCGGGTGTCAATGCTTTCTGTCAGGGGAGTTAATTGTTGTTGAATAATCGATATTTGTTAAAGGTGGGGCTGTGCCTTCACCAGACGGGTAGTTGCCCCGGTCTCACGATCAACCAATTGAGTACCCCGATGAACCAACGGCAAATAGAGATACTGGCGAGACTGAAAAGGGTCGGCTATGCCGAGGGGTTCTCGTTCCTGCTGCTGCTGGCGATGATGCCGCTGAAGTACAGGATGGGTTGGCCATTGGGCGTGACCGTCGTCGGGTCGATCCACGGATTCCTGTGGGTCTTCTACGTCTGCGTGATCTGGCAGGCGAAACAGGCGATGAACTGGGGCACCAAACCGTTGCTTTTCGGCCTGCTGGCTTCAGTGCTGCCGTTCGGGCCATTCGTATATGAGTGGTGGCTGCGGCGGAAGATGAACTACCTGCTGCCGATCAACAATCGACAGCAGCAGTGACGACTGACGTGTTACTTCTTCGCTGTTACTTCCACCAGACGGTGGATGCGGTACGTCGTCGCATGATCCTCGAGCCACTTGGTGGCAGCAGCTTCCATCAGCTTATTGAAGTCCTGGCCCTGGACCGGTTTCGGATAGGCCCAGCCGTCGGCCTCGGCCAGTCGCAGCGCGTTGAACGTGGCTGAGGCATTGCCGATGCCGGTGTTGTCGCCCTGGCCCCACTTCATGTTCGCCAATGTTTCGAGAATGAGCCGGCTTTCGTCCGCGGGGATCGGGTCGCCGTTCTTCATTTGGGAGTAGCGGTCAGGCATGTGGCGATAGCTCTGAACCAGTACGCACGCGGCCAACTCGCGGTCGGCACCCTTCAGCGCCTTCATTGGCTCGGCACGGGCGGCAGCCACCTTGCGGACGATCGCCAGCTGATCGGCATAGTTCTTGTCGGACATCAAGAGGGGATTGCCGAAGGGAATCGTCATGTAGAACGTGCCCGACGGGTGCTTCTTCAGCGCGAAGCATCCTTCCTTATCCTGTTGCAGCAACGGTCCAGGAACGTTCCGCGAAGGGACTGCCACACGAACGTGTGTCACCCCGTTGGTACCGAACAGCCCATCGGTCACTTTAATTGATGCGACCTTGAGCGTGTTGCTGTCGCCGAACACCTTGGACACGTCCGGCGATTCCGCTTCCCACTCGACGACTTTGCCGACAACGATTGCGTCCGCCTGGAGTGCCTGCTGCGCGGGCGTCAGCGCAATCGCGATCCGGTCAGCGCGGGCATGACCGGCAAGGAGGGCGACGCCGCAAGCGGCGAGGAGTAGCTTGTTCATTGAGAAGCGCCTTTGATGATGTCTCGCTTGATGCGGAAGGTGTCCTGCGACTTCTCCGCCCAGTTGCTGATGGCCTTGTCGTACACCGCGCCGGCATCGTCCTTCTCGCCGACCTGCGGGGCCTGCCAGTTGATCGGGTGAAGATTGTTGAGCGCGCCGTTCTTCGTCAGAATGTATTCGTGGTTGTTGGCCGTGTCGTTCCACTTCATCTCAGCCAGATTCTTCAGGACCAGCTTGCTCTCGGGGGGCGACAGGTCCGAACCTTTGATTTCCTTGCCGTCGCCGCCGTTGGCGGTCAACTGCCCGTGCCGGGCGATCAGCACACACGCGGCCAATTGCCGGTCGGACGCTTCTTTCGCCTGCAGCGCTTCGAGCGGTTGCTCGAACGCACGGCAGGCCTTGCGCACCAGTTCAATTTGAGCCCCGTAGCGAAGCTCCCGCTTCTCGAGCGGATAGCCCTCGCGAATTGTCATTCGAAAATCAGCATCCGGATGCCGCTGCAAGAAGAAGCAGCCTTCCATGCCGATTCGAAGACTCTGCTCACCCGCCCAGTGGCCCGGGTTGTCGCCCTGCTCAAATGAATTGTCGCGATAGGAACTGTTCACGAAGGCCACCCGAACGTGGGTGACCCCCGGCGTGCCGCGCAGCCGATCCTCGATGCGGATAACGGCCACGGCCATGCTGACCTTCTCTCCGCCCGGGTAAAGCGACGCCTCTACCAGATCCGGTCCAGGTCGACCACCCGGCCGATCACCACGGTATCGGCCTTCACCGCCTGCTGTACAGGCGTCTGCGAGATGGCCAGCTTGCAGCACTTGGCCACCGCGGGCGACTGAACAAACAGATAGCCCGTCAGGCCCGGCAGAAGGAGCAAACGCATGGTCGAACTCCTGAAGTGGTAAACAGCATCCACAAAGGAGACGAGCGAGGGGGGCGATCTGTTTGCCTGAAATCACCCGGCCCGCTTCTTGGTGATCAGCGCCAGGAGCGCCTTCTGCGGGTCGGCGAACTTCTGCAGCCCTTCACGCATCAGCGTTTCTTCGAGCTTCTGCATGTCGACTTTCTTCTCGATCTCGGCCACCACCTCGGCCGGCGGCATCTTGTCGACCTTCTTCGTGAAGGTGCGGCCGCTGGCTTCGACGTCCGCGTTGGTCTTGGGCGGATTGGTCTCGATGTCCGAGCCCGCGAACGCATCGACGTACTTCCAGGCCGGGTCGCTGGGCTTCTTGGTGCCCGTGCTGGCGAAGATCATCTCCTGCTTCAGGCGCAGACCCTTGTCCGCCCAGAACTGCTGATTCAACTGCCAGATCTTCTTGGCGTTGACGATGCCGACCATCCCCTGGGCCGCGGGCGAAAGGTCGGGCACATGCTGCTCGGTGTACACGTCGAGCCGGCTGACGAAGATCGAGTAGACCGACTTGAAGTCGTTCGTATCGGGCCGGCGCTGCGCACCGCGCCAGCAGGCATCGCGGGCAGCGTTGTACTGACGCTCGCTGAAGATCAGGGTCACGTTCACGGTCGTACCGTTGGCCACCAGTTCTTCAAGTGCCGCCAGACCGCCATCGGTGGCCGGGACCTTGATCATGCGGTTCTTGTGGCCGGCATTCCACTTCTTCGCCAGCGTCACATACGCGCTCGCGCGATCGGCGACGGACAGCGCCCGGGCCGGGTCTTCGAGCAGCGGGTCGAGTTCGAAGCTGACGTAGCCATTGTCGCCCTTCGTTTCGGTGAACACCGGCTCGAACGCGGCCTGCGCGTGGCGAACCAGGGAGTCGGTCAACTTCCAGGCCACGTCCTCGTCGTTCAGGCCCTGAGCGAACAGCGTCTTCATCTCCGCATCGAATCGACCGGTCTTGATCAGGTCGGAGACGATGATCGGGTTCGACGTCGCCCCGGAAGCACCGAGAGCGATGTTGCGCTTCACTTCATCGGGATCAACCGAATCGAGCCATACCTTGGTACCGCAGGCGGCCAGCGATTGCAGTGGAGACATGACGAAAGCCCTTCATCAAAGATTCAAATGGGGAACCAACCAACAGGCAGTCAGTATAGCGAAACGCCCACCCGGTCTTTGTAGGGGAAGTCGGAAGACTTCCGCCGGGCAGCGAGGAAGCGGAATTCGGAAGGCTTCCACCACCTCTGCCGAATCTCTCCGGAATTGAGCGCAACTTCAAGCGAACCGCGCCGAGTTGAGGGCCGCTTCACCCGGATTCATGCAAGTTGCGGACAGGCCATTTGCGAAACCCTTGTTTTCCTCGCGTTTGTAAGGTTGTGTGCGCCCGTTCCGTACAAGTCATTTCATTTCGCATCGCCGCTGCAAGCTCACCGCGCGCAGCACCACCCGTAGACACCGCCAGCCGCTTCCGCTGGTTTCCAGTACGTACCTTGCACACAGTGAAAAGCCGTTCGGACGACGGCGAGATGATTTCGAGTTGTGTCATAGCGAACGCGTGGTGAACTCCCCTGTGACTGTGCAACGGTACGCAGACCTGTCGAACCTGCCCGGGGAAAACGACGCCCAAGGCCGCGCGAGATGCTGATAAGGAAACAGCGTGCGGCGCAGACAAGGGGTCGGGAGTCGTTTCAGCTTGTCGGCGGCCCGTGGACGGTATAGATTCAGGGCATGCCACGACGACTCCGATTCTGTGCGGGCGGGTACGTGTTCCACGTGTTCAATCGAGCGGTGAGACGGCAACGGCTTTTCCCGAAAGAGGCGGACTATCTGGCGTTCGAGAACGTCATGCGTGACGCGTTGGTGCGGCAGCCGACGCGGCTGCTGTCGTACTGCTTGATGCCCACTCATTGGCACATGATCTTGTGGCCGCGGCGGGACGGCGAACTGTCGGAGTTTCTTCGTTGGCTGACCGTGACCCATACGCAGCGCTGGCACGCTCGTCACGGCACTGCCGGCACGGGCCCGCTGTACCAGGGGCGGTTCAAGTCGTTCCCGATTCAGGCTGACAACCATTTTCTGACAGTCTGCCGCTACGTGGAGCGCAACGCACTGCGGGCCAATCTGGTCGAGCACGCGGAAGAATGGCGCTGGTCAAGCCTGTGGCAGCGAGAACAAAACAGGAAAGTCGGTTGGCTGGACGCATGGCCGGTGCGTCGACGACCGAAATGGCTCACCTATGTCAACGGAGCGGAAGCCGAAGCGGAAGTGGCCGCGTTGCGCGGGTGTGTCAAGCGAGGCAACCCCTATGGCCACGAGGCTTGGACGGTCGCCACAGCAAAAGCTCTCGGCCTGGAATCGTCCATGCGGCCATACGGAAGGCCCCGGAAGCCGTCGGAGGCGTGAGGAACAGACTGCCGACGCCTTTTCCTTCTCCGGTAAGCCCACGAGTCATCATTATTTCAGCACGCCGCGTTCCTTCAGCACCGCTTCCAGCTTGGCTTTCGTCGTCTTCGCAGGGTCGATTGTCGCGGTGAGGCGGCCGTCCCGGAAGCTCGCTGTCGCCGCCTCGACGCCGTCGATTTTCGCAACCATCTCGTAAGCTGCCAGACAGCAGGCTTTGCAGTCCAGGCCGGCGATTGCAATCTCCACCCGCGTCAATTTGTCCCACGGGACCGCACATAAGGGCTTCACCCCGAACGTGTAGTTCGACAATTTCCGGAGCTGGTCGTTGAGCCGGGCAATGATGTCAGCGGGTTTGGCTTTGGGGTAGAGCTTTTCCGAGTCGAAACTCAGTTCCGCTTCGGAGCGGGCGAAATCGACGCGGACGAGTTTCACCTCGGGCCATTCCTCGAACAACTCGCGCAGGTCCTTTTCCCGATCCGGCGAGAATAACCCGGCGATCCGCACTTTCGTCGTCGTCGGTTCGGCGTACGCTGCCGGATCGACAATCAGCACCCCGGCCAGACACAATAGCGATTTCCAGATGCTCATCGGTCGATCTCCAGTTGCGCTCACTTTGTCTGGAACAGGCTGCTTCGCACGAGTTCGTTTAAGAGCGTGCGGATGCCGTCGCCCTTCGTTTTCGTCGCGGTCACGATGGCGGCAATGTCGTCGCGGTCGCCGAACGAGACGGGCCGACCCGTTCCATACACTGCGAACTGCTTCGCCAGGTTGGTCAGAAGCAAATCGGGGTCGGCAGCGAGTGCCGCCTGCATCCCCGCGATCCCGTCGAACGTCCGACCGTCGGGCAGGACCCCCGATGCATCGACTTTTGGGCCAAGCTTGAAGTTGATGCCGATGAACGGGTCGATCACGCCGCGCTCCGGTTTATCCCCTTCGCCCAGTGAACGGTAGCGGGTTCGATAACCGCCGATGACATCGAACGACTCCATGGCGAATCCTGGCGGGTCGATTTTGGCGTGGCACGAGGCGCAGGTCGCGCTGTTGCGGTGCTTGTCGAGCAGTTCGCGGATGGTGTTCGCCCCGCGAACGTCCGGTTCGACGGCGGCGATGTTCGGCGGCGGGGGTTCGGGCTTCTGGCCGAGGATGCGTTCCATCACGAATGCACCCCTTGGCACCGGCGAAGTGGTCGTGCCATTGGCGGTCACCTTCAGCACAGCAGCTTGGGTGAGGAAGCCGCCGCGGGGGCAATCCTTGGGCAGTTCCACCCGGCGGATCTGCGTACCGGTCACGCCGTTTATGCCATAGTGCTTCGCCAGTTTCTCGTTC
>JBBQII010000163.1:0-7333 GCA_038324795.1 Gemmatales bacterium | reverse complement strand
AGAAACTCAAGACAGCACACCTGGGGCTGTTTGAATGAAGCGATTTCTACTCGATACGAACACCGCCGCGCACTTCGTTCATCGTCGCCACGGAGTCCACCACCGAGCCGATGTTGAGGTTCGCAAAGGCAATCGAGTGGGAATCTGCACGATCGTGATGGGTGAACTTTGGGACGGCGTTGAGTACAGCGAATCCCGCGATCGTAACGCGTCGCTGACAACAGTACGAACCGGAAAGCTCGTGATGTGGCCGTATGACAAGGCTGCGGCACTCGAGTACGGGCGAATTGCAGCCGATTTGCGACGGCGCGGCCGGCTTATCCAGCAACCGGACATTCAGATTGCCGCGATCACATTGCTCATCCCTAACTGCACGCTTGTGACGACCGATAGCGATTTTCAAGTTGTTGCCGGGCTGAGAATCGAGAACTGGGTCGAAGAAAAGTAGCGTTTGTTCCGAGATGATGCAAAAAAGCGGATCCCACCATGAAGCACCTTTTTACACTCGCTGCTCTTTTGTTCGCTTCCACCGCGTCAGCCCAGGTGTTGTCGCCTGACGAAGCGATCAAGCGCATGAAGTTGCCGGAAGGCTTCCGCGTCTCGGTTGCGGCCTGTGAGCCGATGATCCGGCAGCCGTTGAGCGTTTCCTTCGACGAACGCGGGCGCATGTGGGTGCTGCAGTATCTGCAGTACCCGAATCCCGCGGGGCTGAAGGCGTTAAAGCAGGACAGGTACCTGCGCACCGTCTGGGATCGCGTTCCCGAAGCGCCGCCCGAGGGGCCGAAGGGGATCGATCGCATCACCATCTGCTACGAACCCGATACGCATGGCAGGTATCAGAAGTCGAAGGATTTTCTGAGCGATCTGAATCTCTGTTCCGGCTTCTGCATCGGCAACGGCGGTGTTTATGTATTGCAATCGCCCTACCTGCTCTTCTATGCGGATAAGAACCGGGATGACATCCCCGATGGCGACCCGGAAGTACTGCTGACCGGCTTCGGCTTCGATGACACGCACAGTGTCGCCAACAGCCTGCAATGGGGGCCCGACGGCTGGCTGTACGGTGCCGCGGGGAGTACCAGCACCAGCAAGATCAAGAATCCGGCTTGGCGAGCCCAGGGCGTCAGCCCCGGGAGTGAAGTCATTGAGTTTCAGCAGGGCGTCTGGCGCTATCATCCCAGGACGAAGCGTTTCGAACTCTTCAGCGAAGGCGGCGGCAACACGTTCGGTCTCGACTTCGATAAGAACGGCCAATGCATCACCGGCACCAACTGGGGCGGCAAGGCGATGCTGCATCAGATGCAGGGGGCCTATTATGTCAAGGGCTTTAGCAAGCACGGTCCGCTGCATAATCCCCACGCCTACGGGTATTTCGACCACGTGCCCTACAAGAACTTCAAGGGCGGCCACGTCACCTGCGGCGGCATCGTCTATCAGGCGGACCAGTTTCCGGAAGAATATCGCAATCAGTACATCGCCGGCAATCTTCTGTCGAACGCCATCTACTGGCACAAGATGACACCGAAAGGCAGCAGTTTCGAGGCCGAACACGGCGGCGACCTGCTGACAACCGACGACCCGAACTTCCGCCCCGTCGATTGCTACCAGGGTCCGGACGGCTGCGTCTACGTGGCCGACTGGCACGACAAACGCGCCGCCCACCTCGATCCGATCGACAACTGGGACAAGACCAACGGCCGCATTTACAAGATCGAGTATGTCGGCAACAGCAAAGGGAAGGCGACGCCGCAAGTGGCGTTTGATTTGAGCAAGAAGACCAGCGTGGAACTAGTGGAGTTGCTGAGGCACCCGAACAAGTGGTGGCGGAATGAGGCGAGGCGAGTTCTGAGTGATAAAGAAGCCGACAAGGAAATTATCGCGATACTGAGAAAGTGGACCAACGAGGAGCAAGGGCCTTTGGCACTGGAGGCGTTGTGGGCTTTGAGTTCACTGCAGATGTTCGATGCCGGTTCGTGCCAGAAGCTGCTTCAAAATGCACAAGAGCATGTTCGCGCATGGGCAGTTCGTTTGTCGGGTGAGCCAGCACAGTTCGACGACCAATGGCACCTCTCCACTTACAAGGAATTGTCGCGAGCCTGTCAGATCGAGACGAGCCCTATCGTTCTCTGTCAGATGGCAGGCACATCCGGAAAAGTTTCTGACCGCCAGGGTCTCAGTCTTGCCTTGTCGCTGGCAAGTCGCGAGAATCTGCCCGCCGACGATCAACTTCCATTGATGATCTGGTGGGCGATTGAATCGAATTGGGTAAACAATTCGGCTTCCATTGTTGAGCAATCTGCTCGCAGGCTCAACAACGAGTCATTGCAGCCATTCCTTGCAGAACGGATTACCCGCCGCACGGCCGTTTCATCGCCGGAACTGCTCGCCCGACTGCTGCCGGACAATGCGAGAACCGATTCGAAATACGTCACGGCCGTGCTGAACGGGATGAATCTGGGTCTGGAGACTCTTCCCAAGGGATTTGAGTGGAGCGAATTAGTCGTTAAGCTGCGACGGATTGCCAACGACGGTGATGGCAACTGGACGGCGGATCGTCTGCTGGCAAAGCTGGGAGATGCGAAGACAATCGAGCGTATTCGCGGTCAGGCGAAAGTTGCCGGCAATTCCGATCAGGAACGGCTCAAGCAACTTGAACTTCTTGCAAGTCTCAAGGTTGATGGAACATTGCCGATCCTTGCTGGCATCATCAAGGATGGCCGATCGGAAAGCCTGCGAGTGGGTGCGTTCGCTCTCGCGCAGTCGTTCGGTCCGCTCCCCGGTGTGCTGGAAGATCGCGTTGTTGAAGATCTGCCACAGTTCAAGGGTAAGCTTCGACAGGCGGCATTCACTTACATGCTTTCGCGGCAGCACTCCGCACATACCTTGCTGACGCTGGTCGAATCGGGCCAGGTCAACGCCAAAGAAATCACCCCCGACGATCTCCGCCCCGCTCTTGAGTTCAACGACCCCGCTATCAACAAGCTCATTGAGAAGCATTGGGGCAAGATCGGCGCGGCCACGCCGGGGGAGAAGCAGGCTCGCATCAGTTGGTTGAACTTGTTCATGAACCGCAACAAGGATGCGGACATGGCGAACGGCAAAGCGGTGTTCACGAAGTCGTGCGCGGCCTGTCACACGCTGTTCGGTGAAGGCGGCAAAGTCGGGCCGGACCTCACGTCGGCCGACCGCAAAAACCGCGGCTATCTGCTGTCGCACATCGTCGACCCGTCGCTTTACGTTCGGCCTGAGTTTGTTTCATTCAACATCACGATGGCGGATGGCCGCAAACTCGCGGGCCTGGTCAGTCAGGCGATGGGCGACTCGCTGACGATCTCGAATGTCGTCAACGATCAGGTGCGGACAACGACCATCAACAAGGCGAACATTGATGAGATGCTCCCCTCCGCCACGTCGCTGATGCCGGAGAAAGCGCTCGATTCGATGAAGGATGAAGAGGTGCGCGATCTGTTCGCCTACCTGCAATCTGACCCACCAGTCAAAGGGAAGGACGACAAGAAACTGAAAGTCCTGCTCATCTCCGGTTCGCTGGAGTACAAGTCGGACGATTCGCTGGCGGCCTTCCAGAAGTACCTGGAAGCGAACTACCCTGTCGAGTGTGTCCGTGCGTTCCGCAAGGCCGACGATGACGTACCTGGCCTCGACGCGCTGGGTACCTGTGACGTGGCCGTGTTCTTCACCCGTCGGCTGACGATCAAGGGCGAGCCGTTGGAACAGATCAAGAAGTATGCCGCTTCGGGCAAGCCGATCGTCGGCATCCGCACGGCGAGCCATGGCTTCCAGAACTGGTTGGAGATGGACAAGGAAGTCTTCGGTGGCAGCTACGGCAACCACTACAAGGATGGCCCGAAGACCGAGATCAAGATCGTCGGCGAGCACCCGATCCTGAAGGACTTCAAGTCGTTCGCGTCAACGGGCAGCCTGTACAAGAACCCGATGAACGCCAAAGACGTGACCGTGCTGCTCACGGGTACGATTCCGGATCATACTGAACCGATCGCCTGGGTGCGGGAACGCAACGGCAGCCGTGTGTTCTACACGTCGCTGGGCCATCCGGATGATTTCAAGGAGGAGAGCTTCAAGCGGATGCTGGCGAACAGCATCATGTGGTCGGCGAAGCGATAGGTCGATCATTCATCAATGAACGTGCGCCGCAGAAGTTCGATCGGGGCACCGACGGGTGAATCGGTTTTGGGAGCAGGAACAATCGACTTCACGTCGAAGTCCCCCAGCTTCACGCCGTCGAAGCGCTTCGTGGCGGGGACGACGCTGAAGTTCACGTCCGCGAAAGCGGCATCCGCTTCCTTCCAGCGTGCCAGCCAGCGCTCGGGGACGATCCGCTCGATGAGGGCGGCATTGTCAGTGTTTTCCGGCATCACGTGCAGCAACACCTGATCGGGCTTGAAGGCGTACAGGTTGCCTTTACCGTCGCGCCATTGCACCAGGTTGTCCGCCTGATCGAGCGTATCGACATGCTCCAGCGACACCAGCGGTACCGACTCGGCAGCGGGCACGAACAAACAGGCCGTCGCTTGAATCTGCACCGGGACCAGGCCATGGCCTTTGCCGTCGGGTTTCTTGTCGGCCGCGCGTTCGCTCAGGAGCGGCCGGGTCAGGTAGGCGGTGACACGATCGAGCGTCACCTGACTACCGACAACATCGCCCATATCCACCGTCGTCGGTTCGACGCCGATCAGTGAGCCATTCAGCACGACAAGGCATCCCTTCACGCGCAGGTCGAACGAGCGGCTGGCATGGACCGTCAGCGCCCGCCCCCTGCCGCGCACGAAGGAGTTCTCGATAGCGATGCGCGGCGTCGGCCACTTCTCGGGGGCGACAGCCCCCATCATCATCATCTCACCGCGGGGGTCGGCCAGACTGACCAATGCCAGGTCATCGCCTTCTTCCAGCGTGGCTGAACAATCGCGGAAGGTGCATTGCCCGCCGCCGGGTAGTGACACCACGGCCGGGGCGCGATCTGCTTTAAGACGGAAGCGCAGCCCTTCCAGCGTCAGTTGCCCGCCGAACAGCTTGAACAGGGCCCCTTCCTTCTTCAGGGTCGGTACGCGCGGCATCAGGATCGGGCGATGGCCTTCATCGGCGCGAATGGTCAGTTCCGTGTCAGCCTTCTTGAATTCGATCGGATCGACTTCCAGCAGTCCGTTGTGGCGGATGAGCAGCGTATCGCCCTTCGCCATGTCGAGCAGCGCTTTGTCGAGGCTACGGTAGACGCCGGCCGGCAGTTTGTCGTCCCGGCCCGGAAACTCGGGATGCCAGACCTTGATGTTGCCCGCCTGCTTCACATCGGGCACGGGCGATTCCAGCGGGAACAGGTCGTAGACGCGTGCGCCGGGCAGGTACTTGGTCCCCAGCAAATGGCGGTTGCGATCGGGTTCCAGTCGCAGGATTTCCTGTTTCAGATCGACGGCAATCGCCTGCTTCACCTGCCGCGGTGAATCGATGATGCGCTTGATCGGCTGCTCGTCGGCCCACGGGTGCTTCGTCAGCATGCGGCCGGCAGCGTCTTCCACCGGAATCTGCTCCTGCTTACAGTCCTCGAAGGCGCAGGCCAGGTCGCCGTTGGCATACGCAAGCAACTGATGGTAGCCGTTGGCCGTCGCGGCGGCGGGAGCGTCCGCGAGCTTCATCCCCTCGAATCGCGTCGCAGGGGAGATGATGCCGACCTGCCGGATCAGAAACGCCCGCGATGATTCGTTCTCGGCCAACTCGGGATTCGAGAACAGGCACATCCCGGCCGTGACATGGCATGGCACCAGGTCGCCGACTTCGACGATGGCCCCCTGCGTCATCAGCACGGTGCAGCTTTCAAGCGTGACCTCGTTGACGGACGGGTTCTCACCCGCGCTGAGTGTCGGTTCCACGCGGACGACGGCGAACTGCGGCCCGAACGCGCATTCCGCCAACCGCGTCGTCTGGCAGTGGCCCTTCTGCATCAGCAGGCTAACGCAGCCCGGCGCGAACCAGCAGCGCTCGAAGCGGGCGCTGGGCAGTGTCTCCTGCGGATAGTCCTGGCGGATGCCGACCATGGCCGGGCCGTCTTCGGGCATGCCGCGCTGCGATGGCGGGATGAACGTGCATTCTTCCACGTCAACGCGGTCGAAATTGGCGATGCTCAGGCCGATCTGATCGACGGCCGGTTCAGGCGCAACCAGTTCAAAGCGGATGCCGCGAAGATGCAGACTGGTGCCGTTGCCGTCCGCCGGGCCACGCAGTGTCATGGAGCCGGCGCGGACAGCGCGGGCATCATCGGCGGGCAGTGCGGCCATGCGGATGGTCGGCTTGTCGATGAGTCGATCGCATTCGATCAACAGGTCGCTGCCTTCAAACAGGGCCTCGGGCGGGTCGAGTTCCTTGCGGCTGCTGCGTGTCAGGTCATAGACCGTTCCGGGTCGCAAGCGGATGTGGGTGGCCCCGCGTTTCAGCAGCGAGACGAGTTCGGCCGTGTTGCGAGCTTCGCGCGGACCTTTTAGATCGGCCGGGACCTGCGCGGGAGCGATCGGGATGCCCTGATCTTTCGCCTTGGTGCTGACCTGCGGTGAGTCGTTCGGGCCGTTCTGCCAGAACGGTGTTGAATCGAGCGGCGGCGGCGATCCGTTGAAGCCGCCCGTCAGCGCGATCAGCCCGACGACCAGAACGCAGACGATGCCGCCGATCCACCAGGCTGACAGCGTCGGCGGGGCCGGCATCGGGGCATCGACGTAGGGTGAAATCGCATGGGTGGAGTCACCGAGCGCCACGTTCGGCAGTTTCAGCTTGTCCGCGATGATCAGCAGATGCTGCAGCAGATGGTCGGGATGCTGGTAGCGGGCCGCGGGATCCTTCGCCATCATTCGGCCCAGCACGGCCGCGAGTTCATCGGGGATCGCGGGATTGATCTCGCGCGGATCGAGCGGCGGCACATGCTGATGGCAGTGCAGTTTCTTGGCGGCCGTTCCATCCGGGACAGGCGTGCGACCGGTGAGAATGTGATAGAACGTGCAGCCCAACGAGTAGATATCGCTGCGGATGTCGGCGGAGCGCGGCTCGATCGCCTGTTCGGGGCTGATGTAATCGAAGGTGCCCAGCGTGACGCCGGAATGGGTCAACTGCCCGTTCGAGGCACGCTGATCGAGATTGCGGGCCAGGCCCATGTCGACAATCTTCGCCCGGCCGTCGGGCGTGACCACGATGTTCGATGGCTTGATGTCGCGGTGGACCACACCCCGTGCGGCCGCATGGGACAGACCGGCGGTCACCTGGATGAAGTAGTGCAGCGCCTCTCCCACGGGGAGCAGGCCACCCTTCTTCTCCATGC
>JBBQII010000162.1:0-7387 GCA_038324795.1 Gemmatales bacterium | reverse complement strand
GATATCGGCATGTTCATGAAGATGGCGCCGCCGGACAGACTGACCAAGGCGAACGATCTGAAGAACTCGCTGGCGATCAGCCAGAGCGGTGCCAATCTCGAGTTGTCGGGCAACGTCAGCATCAGCGGTGTCGAGTCGATGGTCGGTGCCGCGATGAATATGTGGATGCAGCAGCAGTTCGACCCGAACAAAGTTCGGCCGAACCCGGATGATATTCGGCCGCCGACTCGAAAGACAAATCCGCCCAAATCCGACGACCTCGACCATAAGAACGACGACGAACTCGAACTCAAGCCAAAGAACGGCATTCCGAAAGCAAGTGATTCGAAGAAGTGAGTCTGATAGCCGGAAGCTCAAGCGACGGCCGCGTAATGCAACACGCCGTCGCTTGCGCTTCCGGCTAACAATCCAACTCGTCACAGCGAACGGGCAGTAGCAACCTGACAGTCAGTAACAGCATATACTCCTCTCCATGCCAACCACCCCGCCTGATCCCGAAAACTTCGGCCGGCTCGAACGGCCGCTTTCCCTGACGCTGCAGGTCGAACAACTGCTGCGCCGTTCCATCGCGGAAGGCAAGTTCGCCGACGGCAAACTGCCGACCGAAATGGAACTGGCCGAGCAACTGGGCGTCTCCCGCGAGACGGTGCGCCTCGCGGCGGAGAACCTGCAGCGTGAAGGGCTGCTGGTGAAGATACGCCGCAAGGGAACCTTCACGCAGATGCGGCGGCTGCCTGAGGAACTGCCGCTGCGTGCGTCGAAGCTGATCGGCTATCTGCACGCCCAGTACCAGGCGGCCGAGGGACAGGTGGAGGAAGTCTCTCGCGTGGTCAGCGGACTGATGATGCAGGGGGCGCTCGAAGAGGCGTCTTCCGCGGGGAACCGCCTGCTCGCCCATCACGCGGCCCACACGCAGATCGGCAAAGGGTTCCGGGAGTTGCACCAGGAACATCGTTTGGGCGGCGTTATCTTCGCATCATACGGAGAAGAGAAGCTGCTGAAGCGCGTCGCCAGCCTGGGCCTGCCGACTGTACTGCTGGACCATGACTTACATCTACCGGGAATTCACTCGGTGCGCGATGACTCATCGCAAGGCGCGCGCGACGCGATCACTTATCTCGCAGCGCTTAATCATCGGCGGATCGCTTATGTCAACTGGCGACAGGTCGAATTAAACCCCTGGCGGCTGCAGGGGTACCGCCAGGGCTTAAAGGATGCCGGCCTGCGCCGGCAGGTGTCGCTGGAATGGAGCGTCGAAGTGACACGGGCCGGGGCGAAGCAGGCGGTCGATCTGTACTTGAATCATTCTCCCCGGCCGACGGCGCTGTACTGCTTCAACAATACCCTGGCGAAGATCCTGGTCGAAGAATTGGCCACAGTGGGAGTGAAGACGCCCGACGATGTCAGCATCATGGGCGGTGGCGGCGAAATGGTCCCCTCCCTGACCTGCCATCAAACTGACTGGCACGAAATCGGCCGTCTGGCCGTGCGCGTATTGCACCAGGCAATGCGATCCCCGGAGGGGCTGTCACAGCATCTGCTGGTGCCGCACACGATCCGGGAAGGAGGAAGTGTGAAACAAGCCGAGAAATAGACTCAGACACGTTCCGGTTCCAGCACAGGAATCGCTTCGAAGCGAGGAGTTGAAGCAGGCTCGGCGGTCGCGTTCAGCGATTCCAGTTCAGCTTCGAACTGTTTCTTCAGATTCAGATACGAGGCAAGCTCAAGCTTGGTGCCGAAATCGTCCGGGCTTTCCGCTTGCTGGGCTTGCAACCGCAAAATGAAGGAGTTCGTACGGCGAAGCAATTCCTCGGTTCGTTCTCTGTTTTTCAATTTGGACCTCCCTTCAGCTCGATGGCCGCGATTCCTTTGATCGTCCCGACTCTTGAATTGCCGAATAGTTTCAGCCAATTGAGCTTACTTTCCTCACCGTCGTAGTACCATCGATGAGAAACCGGGTACTCACGAATGAAATACGAGTCGCAACTGAGGGTTTCCTTCAGATTCGACGCAACCCAGCTGATTAGCAATTGCTGTGCAGTAGTTGCATTGTCCAGAAAACTGGAGTTCACAACAAGTACAACATCCACATCGTTCGGTTCAATCTTATCAGTCAGGAGGCTGCCATCGATCCAAAAATATCCTCTGACATGTTCCGCTTCGAGTTTTCGGACTATCGCTTCAAGGCTAGACATCAGCCGTCGACGTCGCAGCGATGTCGGGAACGGTAAAACGCACAGGTCACGTAGCTGATCCACGGTCAAAGTATGCACGCCGACGGGCAAAAGAGGAGCGAAGTCAGTTTCGGGCTCTGCCATCGATTTAACTTTACTTGATTCGTTGTATCTCTGCAATTGCTTTACCGTTTACGGCATCTTCGGCACCATCGCCGTGAACGGCGGCAGGTATGCCTGCAAGATTGTCAGCAGTCCCACCAGCGTGGCCAGAAAGATGCTGTGCCAGATGACGGCCTTGAAGATCACGCCTTCCTTGCCGATCTGGTTCGTGCCTGCCGTGGCGACGCAGATGCTTTGCGCGTCGATCATCTTGCCCATCACGCCGCCGGTGCTGTTCGCGGTGCAGATCAAGAGTTCCGCCTGTTCTCGCGACAGGTTCGCGAATGCCCCCGTGGAATGTTCCATGTACACCTGCCCGGCGGTGATCTTCTGCAGGCTGCCGAAGAGGGCGTTGCTGCCCGCGTCAGTCCCGGTCAGGAAGACGCCCAGCCAGCCGAGAATCGCGGCGAAGAACGGGTACAGCACTCCCGTGCCCGCGAAGGCGACCCCCAGCGTCGCATCCATGCCCGCGAACTTCGTCACGTAGCTCAGGCCCAGCATACAGGCGATCGTCGGGATCGGCACCTTCATCTGAATCGCAGTCTTCCGGAACACCGCGCCGACCTGGCGCAGGTTCATGCGCAGTAGAAGCATCGAGATCAGGGCTGACACGAACACCGGCGTGCCCGGGGCGGTCAACCAGTTGAACTCGAAGATCGCCTTTTCCCCCGTGTCGTCGCGCAGCGGTACGCCGTTCTCATCGAGCATCACTTTGCCGTTCTCGTCCTTCTTCTCATTGCGCAGCCGCTCGGCCCGCACCACTTCCTGATGCAGCCCGTCGAAAGTGATCTCGTAGCGCGTGCTCAACTGCCCGAACAGCATGATCGCCGGCTCTTTCGCCTTCACCCGGCGATTCTCTTCCTGCCGGATGAAGCCGCTGATGAGCAGGCAGACCGACATGATCATGAACGGCGACCACGCCTTGGCAATGGCCCAGCCCGACAGCGACAGTTCCTGCGCATTGGCGGCCCGAATGGCGACGCTTTCTTCGTGATCGTCGTAGTGCCAGTTGGTGCGCGGCTGCCAGAACTTCAGAAACACCGCGGTGGTAATCAACGAGAAGATGCCGCCGCCGACGTCGGTCATCGGCCACAACACTACCTTCGGAAGATAAGCGTGAATGGTGGCGAAGATGAACTGAAACACCGCGAACGAACCGCCGCCGACCAGCAGCACGGGCCAGACTTCGCAGGTCTTCCGCCAACCGCACATCAGTATGACCATGTACGTCGGCACCAGACACGACAGGATCGGCAACTGATGCCCGGCCATGATGCTGATCTTCTCGACGGGGATGTTGGACACCCCCGCCAGTGTCAGAATCGGCACGCCCAGCCCGCCGTACGCCACGGGCGATGTGTTGGCGATCAGGCACAGGATGGCCGCGCGCAGCGGCGGGAACCCCAGGCCCACGAGCATTGCACTGCAGATCGCCACGGGACTGCCTGCCCCCGCGGCCCCTTCAAGGAACGCGCCGAAGCAGAAGCCGATCAGGATCGCCTGCACGCGGGCGTCGCCGGACAGCGATGACACGGAACGGCGGATGATGTTGAACTGACCGGTGATGACCGTGATGTTGTAGACCAGCATGGCGGCGAAGACGGTCCAGCCGATCGGCAGCAGGCCGAAGGCGGCCCCGTTGACGAACGACTTCAGCGCCATCGGCAGCGGCATGCCGAACGCCAGCCACGCCGCCAGGATGGCGACAATCGCCCCCGCGGCCCCGGCCTTGGAGGCCAGCCAGCCGCGTACCACCAGCAGGTAGAACAGGACCAGAACCGGAAGTGCCGCTACGAACGTCGAAAGCAGCTTGAAGTTGAACGGGTCGAGATCTTGCGTATACGCAACGGCCCAGAGCATGGAGAGCACCCCGCGGAGTTAATGCAGAACGGACGATGGTATCAGCATCACGCGGGGAAGCAAGCAGTTACTAATGTCATTTCGCAAATGCCGCTCTTCCCCCCTCTCCCCCGCAAAGCCGAGCGAGAGGGGACAAGATTTCGCCTTGTTGGCACTACTTCTTCTTCAGCATCTGCAGATGCACGTTGCCCACGTCCCACATGTAGTGGCTGATCTTGTGCTTCTCGACCGCTTCCGTCAGATGCTCGATGCACTTCTTCTTGTCGCCTTCCGCCTCGTAGTTCAGTCCCGCGTAAAGATGGCCGTAGAACAGGGCTTCGTTCTTTTCCTCGTCGTTCAGCTTTGCTTTCTCGGCCGTTTCGATCACGTCAGCGGCTTTCGCCTTGCCCTGGATCAGGTCGTAGATCTTCATCATCGGGATGCGCGAATCGGGTCCGATCTTCAGGATGTTCATGCGGGCCTTCTCGACGCCATCCGCCCGGGCGCTGCAGATGTAGTGGAAGAAGGCATTCTCCACGTCGTTGCCGAAGGCCTTTTCGCCGGCCTTGAACTGCTTCGCCCCTTCGACAAAGCGCCCGGCGTAGTACAGCGAGATGCCGTAGCGCCAGTGGTCGTCGTACGCGGCCGGGTGCAGCTTGATGAACTTCTCGAAGTCTTCGAGCGAGCCCTTGATGTCGCCCATCTTGAACTTTACGCCACCACGCTGATTGATGGCGGCATCGAACTCCCTGGGATCAAGCATCAGTGCGGTTTCGTAGTCCTTGATCGCTTCCTCATGCTTGCGCAGGTGGCTGTACGCCTCGGCCCGCAGGAAGAACGCCACGGGACTCTTCGCATCGGCCTTCACGGCAGCGTCGGCCGCTTTCAGGGCTCCCTCATAGTCGCCCCGCTTCATGGCGGCGCGGGCTTTGCCCAGCGACTCGGCTGGGTCGTCGGCCAGGGTGGTACCCGTCAAAGTAAGTGAAATCAACAACGCGATTAAACGCATGGGAAGCTCCGGTGCAAACTCAGATCACACGACATGCCCCGACGGGAGGCTTGGCAAACGTCGGGGGTGGTGCACGAAGATGATAACCATGAAACACGCGAAACACACGAAAAAGACGTGTCGATTCCGCTCTCTCTTTCGTGTATTGCGCGTGTTTCGTGGTCGAACTCTGTTACCACAGGTAAGCCCCGACGTTCGCAAAGCCTCACGTCGGGTCTTGTGACTTGTGCATCGCATGCCGACAATATCCCCATGCTCGAACTGACCACCGCGAACGCGGCCGACTACATGCGCGAGCGCGGCTGGACTGATGGCGGCTTCTGCCAGGTCGAGGAACTGGCGGGCGGCGTCTCGAACGTCGTGTTCCGCGTGCGCACCTTCAAAGGCCTGAGCGTGCTGAAGCAATCCCGGCCGCAGTTGCGCACGGCCGACCCGTGGTTCAGCGATCTGTCGCGCATCTATCGCGAGATCGACGCGATGCAGTTGCTGGAACCGCGCCTGCCCGACGGCTGTGTGCCGCGCGTACTGTTCCGCGATGATGAGAACTACGCATTCCTGATGACGCATGCCCCGCGCGACAACCGCGACTGGCGATCCGTGCTGCTGGCCGGGGATGTCGATCCGAAGCTCGGCGACCTGGCCGGGCAACTGCTGGGCCGCATCCACGAGTCTACACGCGTTGATATTGAGGCGATGGCCAATCTGCGTGACCGCACCGTCTTCGAGCAACTGCGCGTTGAACCGTTCTACCGCCGGGTGGCGGCCCGCATCCCGGAGACGGCCCCGCTGCTGCAGCCGTTGATCGACGATGTGACGACCGCCGAGATCTGCCTGTGCCACGGCGATTTCAGCCCGAAGAACCTGCTGCTGCATGGCGATGGCTTCACGCTGGTTGATTACGAAACCGCCCATCTGGGCGATCCCGCGTTCGATCTCGGCTTTTTCCTGAGCCATCTGTTTTTGAAAGCGATCATGCTGCCGGACAAGCTGCAGGCATTCCGCCTGCTGTTCGCCGGATTCTGGCGCGGCTATCAGGATGCCTGCTGGTTCAAGCCGTTCATTGCTCTGCAGGGCCGGGGGATGCACCACCTGGCGGGGTGTCTGCTCGCGCGCGTCGACGGGGCCAGCCCCGCACCGTACTTGGACGATGCGAAGCGAATCATCGCCCGGTCAATCGCCCTGCGTCTGCTGCGGGAAAGTGTGTTCGACTGGGATGAAGCACAGGCGATCCTCACGGAGTCGCTGTGAGCTTACGAAGCACTTCGACCGTGCTGGCGGCCATCCGTTCGGCGGTGAAGAGTTCGTGCACCGCTCGTTGACCGTTCACCGCGCAGTGTTCGCGCAGGTCGGCATCGTCGAGCATCTGCCGCAATCCGACAGCCAGCGCGGCCGGGCTGTCCGGTTCCACCAGCAGGCCGCCGCCGGTCATCTCCAGCAGTTCCGGGAACGATCCGTGACGCGGCTGCACGACGGGCACGCCCTGCGCCAGTGCCTCCAGAACGTACAACCCTTTCGGTTCGTGATAGGTCGTCGGCACCGAAAGCACGTCGAGACTGCGAAGAAACTCGAGCTTCCCCGCATGATCGGGCGACGGCACATGCTCCACATCGCCAGCCAGCCCGGCGTCACGCAGCTTGGCCATCTCCGCTTCGAAGTACGGCACGTTGTTGCCGCCCAGCCAGCCGGAGATCTTGAGCCGGCACGGCGGACAGCCCGGCTGTGCCCGCAATAGCCGAAATGCCTCGGTGATCTGGTGAAAACCCTTCTCTTTGCAGATGCGGGCGAAGTAACCGATCGTGTAAGGCGGCTGTCGGCGGACTTCCTTCGCGGGTTCGATGCCTTTCAGCTTGATCCCCGGATGCACCACATGGATGCTGTCACGCGGGATGCCGAGGTACGTTGCCATGAAGTCGGCATAGTACCGGCTGGTGGCGAGTTGGCCGTGCATCAGCCGGGCGTTTTCACGGATCAGGTCGATCGACGGACCGCGGTGCTTCGCATGCAGCGCTTCCAGGTAGATGTCGTCCCCCTGCAGGGTACCGATGATCGGCACCTTCAGGGCTTCCTTCACCTGGGGAACCAGGCCGGAGATCAGCAGATTGGAAAGGACGATGACATCCGGCTTCACGTCGTCACGCAGGTACTGCACCAGTTTGTCGACTTCTTTGCGCTGTTTGCCGTGCGCCCCCTGCAGCATCGAGAT
>JBBQII010000161.1:0-7399 GCA_038324795.1 Gemmatales bacterium | reverse complement strand
ACCGCTCCGCTGCGCGTCTCGGCTTCATCAGGGTAGTTTATGAATCCACGACGATCCCGTACTCCCTCAACCGCTTCACCAGATCGACTCCCGGCGTCAGCACAATTCCCTGCCAGCCGAACGCCTCGGCGGCGTGGACGTTGCTCGGCAGGTCGTCGATGAACAGGCATTCCCCCGGCTCGGCGTTCGCCAGGCGCTGGCAGTGCTCGAAGTATAGTCGCTGCGGCTTGCGTGAGCCAACTTCCTGCGAAACGACGATATGATGCATGTGCGACAACACATGGGCGAACTGCTCACGGAACTTCGTGCAGTGGGCCTCATTCGTGTTGCTGGCCAGCAGCAGCCGATACCGCTCGGCCAACTTCGGTACGAGGGAAGTGACGGCCGTGTTCTCCGTGAAGATGTTGACAAACGCATCCACGAATATCGATTGGTCGCACGTCAGTCGGCCATCTTCCTTCACGATGGCGAAGTAGCGTTCCGTACTGATCTGCCCGCGTTCATAGGCCACTTCCAGTTCACCGCCGTAAAGGATGAGCATCAACTCCGCCGGGGCCAGCGTCGTGTACGGGCGTAGCTTCTCGATCGCGCGCTGATGGTCGAAGAACGCCAGCACATTGCCGAAATCGAAGATGATGGTGCGGATCATGATTCCTCCGCCGCTTTGGGCGACGCCGCAAGCGGCTGCTTACGCCCTTCTCAATCTCAAAGAGTTCACAATCACCGACAGTGAACTCAGACTCATCGCCGCAGCTGCCCAGATCGGGCTGATGATCGGCCCGCCCAGCGGCACCAGTACTCCCGCGGCGATCGGCACCGCCAGCGCGTTGTACAGGAACGCCAGCAACAAATTGCTGCGGATGATGCGCATCGTGGCGCGGCTCAGGCTCCTCGCCTGCACCAGTACCGCGAGATCGGAACGGATCAGCGTCACCCCGGCACTCGCGATGGCCACGTCCGAACCGCTGCCCATGGCGATGCCGACGTCCGCCTGCGCGAGTGCCGCGGCGTCGTTGATGCCATCACCGGTCATGCCGACGTGCCGTTGCTGGGCCTGCAACTCGCGGATGCGTTCATGCTTGTCGGTCGGCAATACTTCGCTGATCACCTCCGCGATGCCGATCTGCCGGGCAATGCTGTTCGCCGTCGTCCGGCTGTCGCCGGTCAGCATCACCAGTCGCACGCCGGCCGCCTGCAGGTCCTTCACCGCCTGCGGCGTTGTCGGCCGCAACGGATCGCTGACGGCGATCAGGCCGGCGTACTTCCCGTCAATCGCCACCTGCAGGATGGTCGCCCCCTCTTCGCGCAGGTCTTCCAGGCGTCGGCGTGATGACTCCCCTTCAACTGAGTTCTCCTGCAGGAAAAGAGCCGTGCCGACATGCACCACCCGGCTGTCAACGGTGCCGCGAATCCCCTTGCCCGCGGTTGTCAGCACATCGCCCGCGGCCGGCAGCGGCAGTTTTTTTGCCTCGGCTGCACGCACCACGGCCCCGGCCAGCGGGTGTTCGCTGGCGCGTTCCACGGCCGCGGCCAGCCGCAGGAGGTCGTCCGCGTCGATTCCCGGTTCCACTTCCAGCGTCGTGACTTCGGGTTTGCCCATCGTCAGTGTGCCAGTCTTGTCGAACACCAGCGTATCGAGCTGACCCAGTCTCTCCAGCGTCTCCGCATTGCGGAACAGTACGCCCAGCGACGCCCCTCGCCCCATGCCGACCACCACTGCCATCGGCGTTGCCAGCCCCAGCGCGCAGGGACAGGCAATGATCAGCACCGCCACGGCATTGATGAACGCCATCGTGAAACTGCCGAAGATCAGCCAGACGATGAACGTGACCACGCTGATGCCGATGATGATCGGCACGAACCAAGATGCCACGCGGTCCACCAGCGCCTGTACCGGCATCCGGCTGCGTTGTGCCTGCCCCACGAGACTGACGATGCGTGCCAGCAGTGTGCCGGTGCCCGTCTCCTTCGTGGTGACGATGATTGAACCCTGCCCGTTCAACGTCCCTGCCGAGACCTTCGCGCCGACCGCTTTCTCGACCGGTAACGGTTCACCCGTCAGCATCGATTCATCAATGTTCGTTGATCCATCGCTCACGGTCCCGTCAACCGGCAGTTGCTCGCCGGGGCGGACACGGACACTGTCGCCAGGCTGCACCAATTCGATCGGCACGTCCTTCTCGCTGCCATCAGGCAGCACCAGCCGCGCGTTCTTGGGTGCCAGCAGCAACAGTGAACGGATCGCGTTGCCGGTCGCGCGTCGGGCGCGATGTTCCAGTACCTGCCCCGCCAGCACCAGCACGACGATCGCCCCGGCCGACTCGAAGTAGGAGGGGACCATTCCGCCGTGCATCGTCAGCAGATGCAGGCCCAGCCAATGGTCGATGGCCGCGACCGTGCTGAAGAGGTACGCCGCCGAGACACCCAGCGCGATCAGCGTGAACATGTTGAAGTTGCGTGTCTTCGCGGCCGTCAGCGCCCGTTGAAAGAACGGCAGCGCGCACCAGAGGACGATCGGCGTGCACAGCAGCCACTGCGCGAGAAGCGAGCCGTTCATCCCCAGCGCCTGCGCGACGGGTGTTGACGGCAGCATGTCGACCATGGCGATGACGACGAGCGGCACGCCAAGCACGATGCCGAGTTTCAGCCGGCGGACCAGCGATGCCGCTTCGGGGTCGGGGGCATCATGTTCGGAAGGTTCGGCAGGCTCCAGGGCCATGCCGCACTTCGGGCACGGCCCGGGCCGATCGCTGACGACCTCCGGATCCATCGGGCAGATCCAGCGCATGCCGGGCTTCGCGGGCGGCGCGGGGGCGTGATGGTCCATCGCTTCGCGGTCCCCCGCGATGAACTTCACCGGGTCGGCTTCGAACTTCTTCAAACAGCCGGTGGAACAGAAGTGATAGGTGATGCCATCGTGCGAATGCGACCCTTTCGCACGGGCAGGGTCGACGGTCATGCCGCAGACCGGATCTTTTTCACCCGGCTTGGCCAATTGCATCAGTTCCATGGTGAGCGCATCCCCCGGGGCGACGGGAGTATTGTACACGTCAACGTGAAAAGATCTCCGAGGTTCGCTTCGCTTACCTCGGGGCTTGCTTCTGTCTTTCAATCCGCATTCCGAATTCCGAACTCCGCATTATCTTCAGCGGTCGCCGTAGCGGTTCGGCCCGGGCACGTAGGTGCGATGCCAATGGCCTTCACTGGCGTCTCCAGTGCCGAAGAACTGCCGGGCCGAGCCGAAGACGTACTTGAATTCCGT
Source organism: Gemmatales bacterium (assembly GCA_038324795.1). Taxonomy (GTDB): domain Bacteria; phylum Planctomycetota; class Planctomycetia; order Gemmatales; family Gemmataceae; genus JAIOQJ01. The sequence continues at coordinate 4,137 of JBBQII010000161.1, read as the reverse complement.
GTAGGCGTTGCCCGCGCCGATCGGGCGAGGCACGCCGTCCGGCTCATAACGGTGCGCCGCCGCTTTGTCGCGTAGCCGCGATTTGAACAGCCCCAGCTTCGGGTGCGACTGCGGAAGCTGGTAGTTCTCATCCGCGGCGCGCGGCACATAGCCCGGCGGGTTCGGGTACGAAGGCAGCGGTTCCTTGTGTTCGGCCCGGGCCGACAGCGGCAGCAGCAGCACAACCGCCAGGATGACACGAAGCATGGATGATCTCGAATGGAGGGAACGAGAGTTCGCTTCATCCGTATCGGTTCGGTGCATCGCGTCGATCAATCGATGTTCGGCATTTCGTTCATGTCAATTGACAGTACAGATCGATCAACACGTATTCACTGTTTAGCGTGCATCCCAGCGGGATGCACGTCAATCAACAGAACCCGCAGATCCATTACATTCGTCTGCGTCAGCCCGCACTTCAACAGCGACCCGCAGCGGTCCAGCAGCGGGTACGCATCGTGCCGCCGCAGCGCGTCCGCCAGTTCCGACGCCTCAATCGCGGTCGATTCATCAACATACGCGCCCGCGGCATCGGTGGGCCCGTCTTCGCCATCGGTGCCACCGCTGAGGATGGCGACGCCGGCGAGCGGCTTGAGTTTCGCCCAAAGCGCCAGCACGAACTCCTGATTGCGACCGCCCTTGCCCGAGCCGGGGCCAAGGGTCACCGTCGTTTCGCCGCCGCTGAGAATGCAGACCGGCGCGGGGTACGGCCGATCGTCGTGGCGGATGCTGCGCACGATTCCCGCGTGCACCATGGCGATCGCCGCCGTCTCCCCTTCGATGAACGCGCCCAAATCGAGAACGCGGTAGCCCAGTTCTTCCGCATGAACGCGGGCGGCATCGAGCGCCACGCGGTTATTCCCCAGCATGCGGTTGTACACGTTCGCGGGCACATCCCGCCGCTCGCCGGCGTCGCCCTGCTGCAAGAGTCGAATGACCTCACCCGACACACGATCCACAAGTCCAAACTTCCGCAGAATGTTCAGCGCATCCGTGGCCGTTGAACGATCGGCCACGGTCGGACCGCTGGCGATGACATCGAGCGGGTCACCGATGACATCGGAAATGATCAGGCTGAACAACGCCCGGCCCGTGAACGCCTGCGCAAGCCGGCCGCCCTTGATGCGCGACAGGTGTTTGCGCACGGTATTCATTTCATCGATCGTCGCACCGCTGGCATGCAGCAACTTCGTGACCGCCTGCTTGTCCTCCAGAGTGATCCCCTCGGCCGGGGCTGGCAAGAGTGCCGAGCCGCCGCCCGACAACAAGCAAAGGGCGACATCACCTGGCCCGGCATTACTCAGCAGGCGCAGCATCTCGTTCGCGCCTTCCACACCTTCCTTCATGGGATGGTTGCTGCCCGCGGGCCGGGCGGCATGCAGGCGGATCTTCCGCAACGGTTTCTCGGTCCCCGCCGGCACGTTGACGATGCCTTCGACCTTGTGCAGATGTGGACCCAGCGCGTCTTCCAGAGCCGCACTCATCGCCGCCCCGGCCTTGCCCGCCCCGACGACGAGAATGCGCGCCGCCGACGCCAGTTCGGCGTTCAGGTGGGCGTCGTCACGCACCGCCTTCGGCAGCAACCGCGAGGGTAGCACGGCATTGACCCCGGCCTGCCAGATGGCTCGCGCTTTCTCACGCATCGGCTTGCCCCCAGCGCTTCAGCAGATCATGCGGCACGCCCAACTGAACGCAGATTCGGCCGACGATGAAATCGACCATGTCGGCGATGCTGGTCGGCCGGGTGTAGAACGCCGGCATTGCCGGCAGCACCACCGCCCCGGCCTCGGCCACGGCCGTCAGGTTCCGCAACTGCACAATGCCCAGCGGCGTCTCCCGGGGAACCAGAATCAACTTGCGGCGTTCCTTCAGATGAACATCCGCCGCCCGGTGAATCAGGTTCTCCGAGATGCCATGCGCGATGGCCGCCACGGTTCCCATGCTGCACGGGCAGATCACCATACCGCCGGTCAGGAACGACCCGCTGGCGATGCCCGCCTGAAAGTCGCGATAGTGGTGGTAGTGCAACTTCCCGAGATTCAGGCCGCTCGCGGCGTCGCCGAGCATGTCAGTGGGCCGGAAGGCGTTCAGATCGACCGTGCGCCCGGCCTCGGCCTGCAACACCTCGACGGCCGCGGGGCTGACGACCAGATGCACTGTCCTGCCCGCGCGCAGCAGAACTTCCAGCAACCGCACGCCGTACGGCGAACCGCTGGCCCCGGTCACGGCCACCACAAGGTCGGTCATGCGGTTCTCCTTGGCATTGTCTCTCTCGAACAGGTATAGTGAGTTCCGTCAGCAGTTGTCGGTAGTGAATTTCCGGAACGTCGCTCATATCCTTTGCTGCTTGGCGATCATGAATCTTGCGCGATCGACAATTCGCGTCTTCGTCGCGGCCGTGATGCTCGCACTTCCCTGGGGCTGGCTGCGCGCGGCCGAGACCGACCCGATCGCCCGCGATTGGAACTTCGATGTCATCCGACTCAAGAACGGCTACATCCTCAAAGGGGTCATTCTGGAAGAAACCGCGACCGGGCTGCGTTTTCAACATGTCCATCGCGCGACCGGCCGGCCGACAGTGTTCCTGACCGCGTCGATCCGCAAGGCCGATGTCGACCGCGTCGACAAAATTACTGAGGATCAGCGCGAATCGATCAAGAACCGCCTCAAGGAACTCGACCCGCGCGGCGAAGGCGAACGCCGACGCATGGAAAGCCTCACCCTGGAACGCTGCGACTGGAACGGCAAGCCGAAACGCGGCTGGCGCTACGATTCGGACTACTTCTCGCTGACATCGAACGCACCGGAAGAAATCGTACGCCGCTCCGCGGTGAAACTGGAACAGATTTACACAGCGTACGCCTCGTTCCTGCCGCCGCGCTACCCGGGCGGCAAACCGACATCCATCATCCTCTATCCCGCTTTCGACGACTACCAGAAGATGCTGGCCGAACGCGGCTGGAAACTGCAGAACCCCGCGTTCTTCAACCCGGAAAGCAACCGCATCATCTGCGGCAGCAACCTGCTGATGCTCGGCGACGACCTGGACGCGACCCGGCTCAAACATCAGGAGAACCGGGCCGAGATCGACAAATACGAAGCGGAGATCAGGCGGCTCTACAAGCAGCAACCGGCCCAGATGATGCGCTTCCTGCAGGTGGCCGAAGAAAACCGCAAACGCATCGCCATCGCGGAACGGCACAACGATTCGATCTTCGACAACGCCACGCAACGGCTGTTCGGTATTTTGTACCATGAAGCGTTCCACGCCTACGTAAGCAACTTCGTCTTCCCCGCCCCGGGACGCGAGATCAACGAACAGGGGCCCCCCGGTGAACTTCCGCGCTGGCTCAACGAAGGCCTGGCGCAGGTTTTTGAGACGGCATTGGTGGAAGCGGGTGAACTGCGTGTCGGCCATGCCGACAAGGACCGGCTGCTGCGGTCCCGCGAGTTGATCAGGAAGGGCCAATGGCTGCCGATCAACGAACTGCTCGGCGCAGGACCGCGGGCGTTTCTGGTGCAGCACAACGATGACCGCCACGCTTCAGATCGGGCCTATCTGGCTTCGTGGGCCGTCTCGGCCTACCTGACATTCGACCGCCGGGTGCTGGGCACCGCCAAGCTCGACGCGTTCCTGCGATCGGTCAATCGCGGCGACAACGCGGAAGAGGCGTTCTGCCAATTTGTGGGCCAGAAGCTGCCGCAGTTCGAGAAAGAATTGCAGGCCTGGCTGATGAAAATCCCCGAAGGCGGCTCGATGATTGAATCGATTCGTTAACCACGAATCGGAGACTTTGCGGAAGGGAGCGCGCAAGCGATGAACTGTCGATCGACGCCTGCGCATCGCGGCCAGCAGTGTCTCACGCGTGCATTTTCACTTCGGCAAGCCCAACAGCTCGAACACCGGGCGTACTTCCACCGTCCCCTTCCGCGCACCGGGAATCCGGGCCGCGATGGCGATCGCTTCGTCGAGGTTGGCGGCATCCACCAGGTAGTAGCCGCCCAGTTGTTCGGTCGTCTCGGCGAAGGGGCCATCGGTCGTCAGGCGGTGGCCATCGCGGACACGCACCGTTGTCGCTGTCGATACCGGGTGCAACG
>JBBQII010000160.1:0-7415 GCA_038324795.1 Gemmatales bacterium | reverse complement strand
GGTCGGCAACAAGCAGCGTGAAGCGCGGGCGAAGAGTTCCGGCAATGTCTTCAATCCATCCACCGGGTCGATCATCGCGCAGGTGCCGTTGTGTACCGCGGACGATGTGAATGATGCCGTCAGTGCCGCCGCGGCCGCCTTGCCCGCCTGGGCTGCCACGCCGGCTGTCGAACGTGCCCGACTGATGTTCCGCTACCGTGAAAAGCTCGAGGCTCACAGCGACGAGATCGCCCGCCTCGTCACGCGCGAACATGGCAAGACGCTCTCCGAGTCGCGTGCTTCGCTGCAGCGCGGCATCGAGATGGTCGAATTCGCGGCTGGCATCCCCAGCCTGCTCATGGGGCAGACGCTGCCCAACATCGCCAGCAATGTCGATTGCGAAACCATGCGCCACCCAGTCGGCGTCTGCGTCGGCATCACGCCGTTCAACTTCCCGGCTATGGTGCCGCTCTGGATGTTTCCCGTCGCGCTGGTCTGCGGCAACACCTTCGTGCTGAAGCCATCGGAGAAAGTACCGCTGACGGCCATGCGCATGGGCGAATTGCTCGTCGAAAGCGGGTTGCCCGAAGGGGTGTTCAACATCGTGCATGGCGGGCGCGATTGCGTCGAAGCGCTGCTGACGCACCCGCTGGTCGCGGCCATTTCCTTCGTCGGCTCCACGAACGTCGCCCGCATTGTCTACGAGACGGGCACGAAGCACGGCAAACGCGTGCAGGCAGCCGGCGGGGCGAAGAACCACCTGATCGTCATGCCCGATGCCGACCTCGATCAGGCTGCGGCTGCGATCCAGGCCGCGGCGTTCGGCTGTGCTGGCGAACGCTGCATGGCAGGCAGCGTGGCCGTGCCGATCGGCAACATTGCCGACCCGCTGATGGAACGGATCGTTGACAGGGCGAGCAAGATGACCGTCGGCCCGACCGACAACGGCGAGAAAGTCGACATGGGCCCGGTCATCACCGCGGAACATCTCGACAAGGTGAAGAGCTATCTCGACATTGGCGCGAACGAAGGGGCGCAGTTGGCGCTCGACGGGAGAAAGGGTGACGCCGGGAGCGGTGGCTATCTGATCGGCCCCAGCGTGTTCGACCGCGTCACTCCCGAGATGCGCGTGGCGAAGGAAGAGATCTTCGGCCCCGTACTCTCCGTGCTGCGTGCCAATGATCTGGAGGAGGCATTGGCGGTCGGTCGCGCCTGCCCGTACGGCAATGGGGCATCGATCTTCACGCGCAGCGGCTACGCGGCCCGGCAGTTCAAGATGCACTTCAACGCGGGCATGATAGGCATCAACATCGGTGTGCCTGCCCCGATGGCCTGGTTCCCGTTCACCGGCTGGAATCAGTCGTTCTTCGGCGATCTGCATATCCAGGGAACCGAAGGCGTCCAGTTTTATACTCGGCAGAAGATGACGATGACGCGCTGGTTCGCCTCCGCCAGCGAGTCATCGCACGACCCGATCTGGAAGAAATCCTGAACCTGTTCGCTCATTCGATAGGTGCCGATGATCCCGGGCATTGAGAAAGAAACAGTCGTTTTCATCCTGTGGGCGCTGGCGATTCTCGTCCTGGCCTGGACGTGGATCCCCGCCTTCATCGCGTCGCTGGGCGGGGTCCGTTTCGTCACGGGCGGCAGCAACGAGACGAGCCGGCTTGAACTTTCAAAGAACGGGCCCGACTTTCAATTCTGGGCGAAACAACTGCTGGCGTTGGGCTACGAGCCGATCGGCTCGGGCTTTCTGCGCGTCAACTTCGCGGGGCCGCACTGGGCCCTGATTTCCGCGATCGCGATCTATCACAACGCATCGAAGAATTCATATGCGTACATGGAACGTGCCCCCGCACCGTACTCCTTCTGGCCCGGGGCGGCGTTCGCCACCATCTTCACTGATGACACCATGCTGATCAGCGACAACAATCGTGCGGTGGACCCCGACCCGGAAGATGAATGTATCCGCCAGGGGATCGTGACGCTGGACCTGAAGCAGTTGGAAGATTTCCACCAGGCCACGCTGGAAGCATTGAAGAAACTGAAACACCGACCCGAGACCGATCAGAGTGTCGAAGCACTACTGGCGATGTTGAATCGATTCGACGGTCGGGACGCGAAACGGGTCCATTCGCGCGCCGGGACGCAGTATCTGTTCGCGCATGTGCTGATCCACGTCTGCGTGTCGCTGCCCACGTTCGTGCTGTTGGGATTCGACCACTGGGCCGTGCCGACGTCCAACCTCATCCTGGCCATCGCGATGTTGACCGGCGAACGCGCCCAGAAGAAGCAGTACGCCCAGCAGGTTCGCATGGCCCTGGGGCAGAAGTTGCGTCAGTGAGTAGCGTTGCTTTCTTTCCCGCCGACCTGTTCAGGCATCAGGCGGTGCAGCAGCCAATCGGGCAGCCAGTAGCATAGCTTCATCAGCCGCGTCGTGACCCACGGGAAGTTGTACACCTTCTTCTTCATCGCGATCGCGCGCAGCATCTTCTTCGCGGCCGTCCCGGGGTCGAGAATCAGGAACATCCCCTTATTGTCCGCGATCATCGGTGTGCGGATGAAGCCCGGACAGATGGTCGTAAACGACACCCCTTTGCCGTGCAGTTGGACGCGCAGGCTTTCCATGTACGCGTTGACGGCCGCCTTGCTCGCACAGTAGGCGGCCGCGGACGGGATGCCCTTGTACGAAGCGAGACTGGATAGCGCCGCGATTTTGCCGCTGCCGCGCGCCAGCATCGCCGGCAGCACCGCTTCGATCGAGTACATCACGCCAAGCAGATTGACGCGAATCACCTGTTCCGAGCCGGCGATGTTCAAGTCGGCAATCGTGTTCGTCGACCCGACGCCGGCGTTGGCGATCAGCACGTCACAAGGGCCCAATCGATGCGTCAGCGATTCGATCGCCTTCAGCAGTGGTTCCCGCTCGATCACATCCGCCACCGCGTACTCGGCGGTACCACCTTCCGCACGAATCGCCTCGACTAACTCCCGCAGCTTGTCTTCGCGCCGGGCGAGCAACCCCAGCTTCGCCCCTTGCTTCGCCAGTTCGCGCGCGAATGCCCAGCCGATGCCACTGGAGGCACCGGTGATGATGACGGTCTGATTGTGAAACTTCTGCATCGAGTTGCGTTAGCCAACGACCCTGCCGTCGTCAACTTTTCAACGCTTGCCTCTTCCCATGAAAGCGCCAAGGGGTTATACTTTTCCATGAGTTGACTCCTTCACCCGTTCGATCCCCGTCATTGGGTGAAGCCAACCCCCCTCAAACCTGCTCCCCCGCAGGGCTTTTCTTCCGTCAACCGGATTGTATCCGGTCCTTGCCGCGCCGCGCTCACGGCGAGATTCGCGATAACGCTGCCTCGCGTTGCCGACGCTGATGGAGGATTGAACTGATGATTTCCAATGATGTCGGTACCAGCAGCTGGCTGGTCGAAGAACTAGCTGCCGCGCGCGTGATCGAGCGCGATCTGCTGGAACCGCACCTGGCCGACTTCAATGCCGAGTGCCCCTACGCCGATGCCGATGCGTTCGCCAAGCATCTTGCGCGCGAAGGGGTTCTCTCGAAGTATCAGGCGCGTCGTGCCGTGGATGGCGATGCGCGCAAGCTGATCCTCGGGGCGTACCTCGTCGTCGAAGTGATCGGCAGCGGCAGCCTCGGGCCGGTCTACAAGGCGCTGGGCCGCGCCGATCAGAAGCCGTACGCGGTGAAGGTGCTGCCGCGCCGGGCGTGGAACGTGCGTCTCGCGCGCAGCCAGGTACGTGCGTTTGAAGACCTGCCGCCGCACGAAGGGATAGTCCCCTTCGTCGATGTCGGCACCGCGCATGGGCTGCACTATCTCGTCTGGCCGTTCGCTGAGGGGCGGACGCTGCAATCGCTGATCCGTGAGCATGGCCCGCTGTCACCGGGCGAGGTAGCCCGCATCGGCGTGCGCCTGGCCGAAGTGCTGAAGATGTGCCTGACGCGAGGCCTGATCCACGGTTTCATCAAGCCGAGCAATGTACTGGTCACTGATGACGGCCAGGCCCGGCTGCTCGATTTCGGCATCGGCGCGCTGATGGCCGAGAATGCGGAGGATGAACTGCTTGTCGACACCGTGTCACGCGCGGAAGTGCTGGCGCAAATGCTCGAATGCGCCGCCCCGGAGAGCATTGCGGACTCGAGCAAGTGGCTGCCCGCGGGCGATCAGTACAGCCTGGGATGCACGCTGTATTTTACCGCGACGGGGCGCTTCCCGTTCCCGGTCGGCAACTTCGTTGAGAAGATCATCCATCATCAGAGCCACAAGCCGGCCCCGATCCGTACGTTGAATCCGGACATCCCGCCGGGACTGGCGGACGTCATCGACCGGTTGATGAGCAAGGCCGCAAGCGATCGCTACCCGCGCCTGGAAGAACTGATCGGCGAGTTGGCTCCGCTCGCAACCGTGAGCCGGGTACAGCAACCGGTGCCGGTGAACGTCGAGACACCCGCGCCGAAAGCACGGCTGCAAGTGGCCCCCGCGCCGGCTGACGTTGAATCGATTCCCGAGGCACACGATGTCGAGCCAAGCCTGCTGGAACTGCCGATGCCGCAGGAACGGCGGGGTATGTTGGGCCGGATGTTTGCCGGCCGTGAGCGTGCGGACGACACACTCTGCGTGACCGTGGTTGCCGCCGGACCGGTCGAGCGAGGCTCAAGCGCGGTGTTGCATGTCTACATCCATTCAACGCGAGAAACGCCCCTGCTGGCGGAGGCAGCGCGCCGACAGCATGAGCATGCGTGCATCCTCGGAACCGGGCAGACTCGTCGTGAAATCGATGTTGGCTCGAAGGTGGGACTTCATCTGGCGATTGCCGGGGCGACGGTGGGCGAACCGCTGCAGGAGTTTGAACGACCGGCCGAGACGATGATTTACCGGTTCTCAATGACAATCCCGAACGACGGGGCGAAGGTGCCGCTGAACGGCCGACTGATGATCGGCCAGGAAGGCAAGCTGATCGCGCAGGTTGATTTCGTCGTGCCGGTGGCGGCAGGATAGCGGCCCGCTTGCCGGCGGTCATTCTCCATACCTTCGATGAAAGCAACCGGCACGCCAACGGCTGCCGCTTTCTTTTTGCACCCACTTGCTGATCGTCCCCTGACACGGGTAAGATGTCCGCACTCTCGTTCGCGCAATTTTTAATCTCACTACCGAGACGTCGCATGGCGTTTTCCATTACTTGTCTGCACTGTGCCACCAAACTGAAGACGCAGGCGGCGATCCCGATGGGTCGAAACGTCATGTGCCCGAAGTGCAAGAAGGCGTTCCCGGTCACGGCCGACAATATGGAAGAAGCGGGCGACAGCAAAATGTCTGTCCCCGCGACGACGGCGAAAGCGGCTGCCAAGCCCGCGCCGGCAGCGGCAAAGAAATCGGCGGCTGCGCCTGCCGAGAATCCGTTCGGTTTCGACGATGCCCCTGCCCCGAAAAGCCGTCGTGATGACGATGATGAGGAACAAGCACGTCCGGCAAAGGCGCGGAGCCGGCGTGATGGCGACGATGATGACGAAGCACCGCGGGCGAAGAAGAAGCCGCTGCCATTGGATGATGAGGACGATGACCGCCCGCGCAAGAAACGTCGTGACGATGACGACGAAGTAGATGATACCCCGCGATCGAAGAAACGCCGGGATGATGACGACGATGACCGCCCGCGCCGGGCGCGGGACGATGATGACGACGACTACGAACGGCCACGCGGCAAGAACGGCAAAAAGAAGAAGAAAGGCAGCGGCCTGGGCCTGAAGATCGGCCTGGCGATTGCCGGCGTGCTGGCACTTGCGGGCATCGGCTTCCTGGCCTGGTACCTGCTGAGCGGCGGCAGCGGGGCCGGGACGTTTGACGAAGACATCATGGCATTATTGCCCGCCGACACGAACAACATCAAGTACATCAACATCGAACGCATGCTGTCGTTTGAAAAAGCGAAGGCAGGCGCGGAGCAGAAGTTCAAAAGTGAGATCGAGTCGGAGATTGGTAAGGACAGCGGCCTGACGATCGACTCAATCAAGGGAATCCTCGAAGCGAAAACCGAGAACGGCCAGGAGTTCACGGTCATCTATCTGAGGTCTGCCGCGGACAGAACAAAATTGACCAGCGGTGGGTCGGAGACAAAAGTAGGGAGCAAGAGCTACTGGAAAAAGAAAGTGCAGGTCGGCGAGACGTTTATTTCATTCCACAACGACAGCACTTTGATTGTTACTCAGAATGAAGAAAACATGAAAAGCGGCCTGAGCCGCGAACAGGGCAAGCTCGCATTCGGTGCGGACATGCAGAACCTTGCGAAGACGGTCGCCGGCGGCGATACCTGGTCGGCGCGCATCAACAAGGGTGCCGGCGATGTCAAGGGAACGGGCGAGCGCGTCAACGTCAGCGGCAACACGGCTGAAGTGAAGCATTACACGATGTACAAGGATGCCGACACCGCAAAAAAGAGGGTCGATGAACAGAACAAAGAGCGAGAAAAAAACCAGGCTAAAGACGAAGAGATGATGAGAAAAGCGGGAAAGTTGTCGCCCCGGCAGGAAGCCCAGCTTCGTGCGTTCCGCAACGCGTCGTTGTCTCAAAGTGCAGAGTATTCGATCGTGTCGGTTTCGATCGACCTCACACCGTTCCTCGACGACAAAGGACCTGGCGGCGGGTTACCGTTCTGATGGGCGAATCCATACTCTCGTCGCCTCCACGCCCCGTCGCAGTCGGTTCGCCCAATCTTCGCACCGGCCCGCGTTTCTACGCGGGCGTTGCCTTCTTCATCCTGTTCCTCACGTCGCCGCTGTTCATTCCGCTGGTCGTGCTGCTGCCGATTCCCGTCGGGGCGCAGGCAGCGCTCTCCGCAGGGCTGGCGATCGGGTTGCCGGAGGTGTTCGGGCTGATTTCCATTTGGCTGCTGGGGCGGGAAACGTTCGATTATCTGCTGCGGCCGGTGAAGCGGTTCATCGATCGGGTCAGCCCGAAGTTCGTCAGCCGCCGCCGGCACGCGGTCGGCCTGGCAATGCTGCTGCTGCCGATCGCCGACGCGGCGCTTTTCATGCATTGGGACGACTGGCGCGACCTGTTCGCCGGCCACATGCTCGTTCATGCGATTGTCTGGAATGTAATGATCTTCAGCGGCTTCCTGATGCTGGGGGGCAGCTTCCGTACGAAACTGCGGGCTCTGTTTGTGCACTCGCGACGCGAGATCAGCGATGTGCCAATGGCGGATGAGTGTCGGTAGCGGGTTGCCGGGGAGCAATTCCTGGATGCCTAGGCGTGGATATGTAGGCGCGTATCAAATCATCCGGTAGGAACGAGTCGTCTGCCGGCAGGTCAGCAGATGACAACTGGTCAGGTGAGACTTTCACTTCAAGCGTTACGCTGCCGTCCGAACGGGTGTCAACGACCCAGATTTCCGGCTTCAGAATACTGTCGCGAATG
>JBBQII010000159.1:0-7428 GCA_038324795.1 Gemmatales bacterium | reverse complement strand
GTCGACCTGCCAGTACTCCGTGATGCCTGCCGAGTAGTACAATTCGGGAAGGGTGGCGGCATCCTTTTTCACCGACGAGTCGCTCACGACTTCGAGAACCATCTCCGGCGAGCCGATCAGTTCGACCATTCGACTGTCAGTGCCTTGACCTATAACTCGCTTGGATTCGATCGCGTCGTATGACAGGTAGATTGCGTCCGGTTCGACGCTGAGCCCCGAGGGAATGTGACTCAGCAGCATACCGTCGGGAAGGTAGGTTCCGGTTCCCGACTTCTTGATGAATGCCCCCAGATCCAGATTGAACGCCTGCTTGACGCGGTTGTGGGAAAAGAGTTCTTCCATGACGTTGTCCACCCATACCGTGTCATTGAAGTATGCCAATCGTATCCGCCGGGGCGTTTCGAGCGACCGCGCCCAGCGTCGGAACGAATCATGGTCAATTACTTCGGGAGGGATGAACACATTCCCGTTGACGATCGCGAACGAGCAGTACCGCCGGGGAACTGGTACGGCATTCGTTGGGTTGAGCAAGACAGTGGCTGACATGGGTGGAATCCTCTTCTGATTCAATCTGGTATCATGATGCCAGAACGGACCATCCATTTCCAGAGTAACACGATAGGACGCCCATCCATTGGAGTTACCCCTCCGTTACAATAGTTCTGGTACATTCTCCGTCGTCTCATTGACGCCCTCACCGGAGAATGCACATGCTTCCTCTCAATCGTCGGACGGGCCGGGTGCTTGCGTCCCTGGCAATCGTCGCAACCATGGCCATGGCCCTATCCGCCTGGCGCACTGTCGACACGAAACCGGCTGAGCCCGAACCGGGACCGATGCCGCGCACACTGAGTCCGACACCGGTCTACGCCGACCTGACACCCGCCGCCAATCCGACAAGGCTCACGCTTCAGGACGACGGCCGCAAGGTCTTCGGCTGGATCTCAGGCGGGAAGAGTCTTACCGAGCGGAAGATCGGCATTTCGGTTGAGGGGAAGCAAGTCGCGCAAGCCATTGTCGATGAAGACAATACCTTCGTTTGGAAGTACACCCTGGAGAAGCCGACTGCCGTTCAATTCCAAATGATCAGTTGGAATGCCAGCGAGGTTTTGACGCTCCGCGACACGATCACCGTCGCCCCCACATCGGCCGAGAAGGAACCCACGGTCTTCTTCGTCGTGGACCGTACCGCGTATCGGCCCACGCAGAACCTGCACTTCGCGGGCTTCCTTCGCAAGCTGAATGCCGCAGGTGAGTTCGAACCGATCGCAAACACCGATGTCGATGTGGAACTGGTCTCACAGCAGAAGCAGACGAAGATCTTCAAAGTCCGCCTGACCAGTGACGCGACCGGCAAAGTAGCCAACAGCTATGTCTTCTCCGATGCCGACCCGCTCGATACCTACTCGCTTCGCATCCCCGGCTATCGGGGCGAAGCGAAGCTGCTGCTGGGCGAGTACCGCAAATCGAAGATCCGCCTGAAGATCTCGGGCGACGTGAAGGACGAAAAGCTGACACTGAAGTTCGAGACCGTTGACTTCCTCGACAAGCCGGTCCCGGCCAGCAAGCTCAGCTTTGTCGCTCAAGTGGTGGAGAAGAAGAAGGCCGACAAGCAACACGCGTTGAAGGCTGAAGATTTCGCCTACTTCCTGCCGAGTGCCCATGCTTTTTTCGATACCGATCAACTGGCGGACGAAGACCGCCTGCTCTGGGTGGCCGACGGCATCCTGCCGTCGCGCTGGGACGGCGGTGCATCTCATGCCGTCGCGCAGTTCAACAACGACATGACGCTGAACGGCACTGAGCCGGGCACGTACACCATTGATCTGAAGAAGGAGTGGAAGCTCGGCACGTTCTCGATCAACATCCAGGGCGTCGTCACCGATGCCAACGGCCGGGAGCAACGGGCATCGCACGCAGTATCACTCGCGTGCGGAAAGCCGGGCAGCACGGCGAAGCTTGAACTCGGCAAGGAACTGTTCGCCGCCGGCGAGAAGATCGTCGCCAAACTGACCACTGCGGACGGAGTTCCAAGCGATGGGGCGACATCGCTGATCGTCATGCGGCTCTCTCCTGCCCCTGTCGGCGCGGGCTATAACGACATTTACGGTGCCTATGGCTACTCGCCCAACGGCAGCGCCTACTACGGCCGTCGGCCACGATACGCCTGGAACGCGGTTCCCCAGCAGGAAACAGCCAGGCGTACTCTCGTCACGGCCATGCCGTTCAAGGGCGATATCATCAATCTGCGCCTCAGCGAACCGGGCGCGTACAAGCTGATTGCCGTCACCCATGATGACGACGGCCGAACGACGCAGACTGAAGTCGGCTGTGCAATCAAGAACGGCGACGACCTGCACCCATTCTCCTTGCGGTTGGACACCGAAGAGTTCAACGCCGGCGACCGCCTGATGGGCAGCATCTACAGCCGCTTCACCGGAGCCCGCATCCTGCTGACACTGCGCGACAGTGCCGGCCTGCAATGGTGGAAGCCGTTGACGCTCGATGCATCAGGTTTCGTCGCCATTGATGAAGCGTTGCCCAGCGGCTTGAAGTACGGCTGCGTGCTCGACCTGCAGTATCTCGACAACGACAACATTAATCATGTGCTGGGCCGGATGCTGCGGATCAACCCGAAAGACCGCGTCCTGAACGTGACGGCCAATCTCGTCAACCGCTCGCCCGATCTGGCGGCCGGAGAAGTAAAGCCCGGCGAGATCGTCGCCCTCGACCTGTCAGTCGACCGCACGGAGGAAGTCGACCTGGTCGTTTCCGTCTACGATCAGGCCCTTCTCGGCATCAACCCGGACAAGTCGACCGACGTCCGCAACTTCTATCTGGCTGACGAACGCGTGCGCCAGATGCAGGCGGACGAACTGCTCCGCCGCAAGCTGGGCAATCTGACCATCGACGCGATCAGCAAGAAGGCGGAAGAGATGCTGAAGTCCGAGAAAGGCAGCTTGCCGCCGGCCATGCAACCACTGAAGGTGATGGTTGATCGCCTGAAACAGGGTTACATCAACTCAGCCGATCTGGTGACGATGCTGCGGCTTTCCGGGGTCGACATTCAGATGAATCCCGCGTGGTTCCAGTACCACGGCCACGCCTGGAACGTGCATCCTCAGCACGCCAAGTTGACGTACCTTCATGAACTGATCCGCCATCGCCACGGCGAGTACTATCTGCAGTTCAACATGGCCGGGGAAATGCTGCTCATCAATGAGATGCACCCCAGCTGGAAAAACATCAATCCAGTCGCGTACTTCAACAACTACTACGGCCGGTACGCTCTCCAGAACCAGCTTGGCTATGAACGCAGCGCCGTGAAGGAGATGCAGTTCGGCAACATGGCTCGCGGCGACTCGGCCCGGTCGCTGTCCGGCAATGCCAGCAACAGCTTCGCGCCCGAGGCGCAGGGTTTCATCTCGCACATGCCGGCCATGAGTTCACCCGTGCCGCTGCTGAACGTCGGACCCGACCAGGGGCATATCGAAGTCCGCCGTGACTTTTCCGATTCCGCGTACTGGAACGCCCAGGTCCGCACCGATGCGAACGGCAAGGCCCGCGTCGAGTTCAAGGTGCCCGACTCACTGACCAACTGGCAGGTCGTCGTCACCGCGGTGTCGAAGAAGATGCACGTCGGCCAGGGGAAGAGCAACTTCCGCACCTTCAAGCCGGTCATGATCTGGCCGATGCTGCCGCGCACGTTCACCGAAGGCGACGTGGTTCACCTGTTCGGCAGCGTGCACAACCGCACCGCGCAGCCGCAGCAGATCAAGGCACGGCTCAAGGTCGAGAACGGTGAGATTCTGTCGCCGGCCGAAAAACTGGTCGACGTTCCCGCTGGCGAATCGGTCAACGTCTACTGGACGTTCCGAGCCGGACATGCCGGCTACACGCAACTGCTCATGTCAGCCGACAGCCCGGGAGGCGCGGATGCTTCGCTGAAGCGCCTGCCGGTCACGCGAGCCGCGGCCGAGCAGGTCGTCACCAAGTCGGGTCAGGTGAAGTCAGGTGCGATGTTCACGATCCCGAAGGATGTCGATCTCTCAAGCGCCCGGCTGGAGATCAGCTTCGCCCCGTCGCTGGCTGCCGACATGGCCGACACGCTGAACTTCCTCGTCGACTATCCGTACGGCTGTGTCGAACAGACGATGAGCCGATTCCTGCCGGCCGTTAAGGTGGCGCAGATCCTGAAGCAGTACCAGGTCGATCACCCGGAACTGAACAAGAAGATGCCGCTAGTGGCCGCGGCCGGCATCAAGCGGTTGCTGGAACTTCAGCAATCCGATGGCGGCTGGGGCTGGCACAACGGCAGCCGGTCGCACGAGATGATGACCCCCTATGCTCTCTACGGCCTGCTGCAGGCTGAGAAGGGCGGCCACACCATCCCGAACGAAACCGCAATTCAGCGCGGCCTGCAACGCCTGCGGCACTTCATCGACGTGATGAACGAACAGCAGGCGGCCGACCGGATCTACTGCATGTACGTCTACAGTCATCGGGAGAAGCTGACCGATCAGTGGATCGACTTCCTCAGCAGCATGCAGAAGGCCGGCAAGCTCTCGGACTATGCGAACGCCTTGTGCCTCGAAATGTGCATCGAGAACAAGAAGCTCGACCTGGCAAAGAAGTTCGCCGACGACCTGCGGGCCAAGGCGCAGAAGGCTGGCGGCGGCCAGGTGTTCTGGAAGACGGCCGGGTTCTCCCGCTGGATGGAAGATCCGCACGAAGTGACCGCCGCGGTCATGAAAGCCCTCGTCGCCCTCGACAAGGACGACCCGCTGATCGACGGCATCCTCGGCTACTTCGCGGCCACCAAGCGCGGCGACCGCTGGAACAGCACGAAGGACACCGCCATGATCCTCTTCGCCATGTGCGACTACCTGGCCAAGGCCAACTATAACCCGGAGGCGAAGAACGAACTGTCGTTCACCCTCAACGGCAAAGATCAGCCGAAGATCACTTTCGACGACAAGCTGACACGCAAGATCACGATCGATGGCGAGCAACTGAAGAACGGCGACAACCCGCTGACATTCGAGACCGAAATGACCGGCGTGATGTACAGGGCCGTGTTGAAGTATTGGAAGTCCGGCCGCGATATCCCGGCCATGGACAAGGGCATCACCGTGACTCGAAAGTTCCACCTCTGGGACGAGAAGACGAAGCAATTCAGCAAGGAGCTGAAGGACGGCGACACGATCGAACGCGGCGCCTACATCTGCT
Organism: Gemmatales bacterium; assembly: GCA_038324795.1. Classification (GTDB taxonomy): domain Bacteria; phylum Planctomycetota; class Planctomycetia; order Gemmatales; family Gemmataceae; genus JAIOQJ01. The sequence goes on along the minus strand of JBBQII010000159.1, from coordinate 2,199 downwards.
GCGACACTACGGCCAATTACGGCCTGCCGCAGGGGATGCGCTACATGCTGATGGAATGCCCGAAGCCGGCCACGGCCGAAGTGATCCCGATCGACGACCCGCGCTTCCGAAATCTCCAACCGAACACCGGCTACGCGCTGCGGGAAGAACGCCTGGCCTCGGTGGCCTTTCATCATGAGCAGACAGGTCAGACGGTGCAGAACCGCGTGATCATGCTGGCGGAACTGGCCGGCGACTACGTTGTGCCGCCCGCTTTCGTCGAGCTGATGTACCAGACCGAAACCCGCGGCCACAGCGGGACGTTCAGCATCAGAGTCATTGATAAATAATCAACAGCTCGTTTAGCGGGCGGCCCATCGGGCCGCCCGTTTTTCGTTTACACCCGTTCGATCAACGATTGCGTCTTCACCAGTGTGAATTCATCCGGAAACGTGTGGAACGTGTTGATTGACAGCGTGTTCTTCCATGCTTCGACAGTGATGTAGCCCAGTGGGCTCAGTGCCAGACGGTGGTGCGGGGCATGATGATAGAGCATGCCCCGCTTCGCGCCGTCAACCAGCAGTTCCTCATGCACATGCACGAAAATCTCGGGCGGCAGCGTTTCGAGCTGCAGGCTCATCTGATAACTGATGCCGTGTCCCGGCCTCAGGGTGCGCGTGCGTTCCCCCTGGAAGCGGTCACGCGCGATCTTCCCCCGCTTCGGAAGCAGTTGGTCATCGGTCGCGGTCAGTTCGTTGAGGATGACGTCATCGCACTGCCAGGTGAGCAGATGCCCGGTCGGCGTGATGCGTACCGTCAGCGTGTAGCCGTCGCGCTCCACGCGCCGGCAAGCGAGTGTTTCGAAGAGTTCAGGGTGAACCGGCCGTTCGTACACACAGAAGATCATCGCGCGTGACGCTGGCCGGGCGGCGGGGTCGCTCATGGTGACATGATTATACCCATGCCCCGTTACGAAGCGTCAGCCCAATCGATGAAGGCGGTTCAATTCAAAGTCACGCCTGTAAAAACGAACAGACCCGGGGATAAATCCCCGGGTCTGGAGTTGGACGAAGCCGGCTTCGCAGGCAATTACTTGCTGGCGAAGGCCTGGCCCACGTTCGGGGTCAGCGTGATCACCGGGCGAGCGCCCGCTTCCACGGCAACCTTTTCGGTGGCGGTGTAAACCTTGCCTTCGCGGACGACTTCGGCCGTGAAGGTGTAGTAGCTGACGGTCCCGCGAGCCAGGCTCGGGGTCGAGTAGATGCGGACGGCCGAGGTCGAGATCGTGGCGTTGCCATCGATCGTCACCTTGGCGTCAGCCGGAACGTTCACGGTCACGAAGGCCGGAGCGGTCGGGGCAACGGTAACGCCACCCTTCTTCATCTCTTCCTTCTTCGGCATTTCCTTCTTCTCTTCGATCGGCTTCACTTCGACCGGGGTGCCAACGCAGCCGCTGCAGCCCGTTTCGACGATCACACCGCTGCAGCTCGTGCCGTGGCAGCCGTGCTTCTTGAACATGCCACCGCTGAACAGACCGCCGCCGCTGCAGCCATGCTTCTTGAACAGGCCGCCGCCGTGGCAGCTGCTGCCGCTGCAACCGTTGCAGCCGGCGACTTCGACAACAACCGCGCCTGAGCAGCCCGTGCAGCTCGTCTTGTGGCAAGCTGCGGCGTCCGGCGATGTGGTCATCGCCATCATGAGAACCATACTGTACATGCGAATCCTCCCTGGTGCGTCTCGGGCCGAATCTCCGACAAATGCCTGACCGGCATCTCTCATTCCCCTGCTCGGGTCGAAGAACTCAGCGTTGTCGCATCCAGAACTTTAGGTGAGTTGAAAGTAACTCTGTTCCAACAGGGGAAAGTTTCACTGTCTGTGTTAAGACTCGCTAGATAGTAAATCCAGATAAAATCTGCGTCAATAGTAAACTGGGTAAGATGCGGGCCTGAATCGCCATGTTTGGTTACTTTTCCGGTCAGGCAAACCTTACCGATTGTGTGGATCGGGCAGACTGGGTGCCCATTTCAACTTTTTCGCCAACCATTCTGCCTGTTGGAAGGTTCACACCAATAGATCGATCCGCGCCGGTTGTGGCGTACGGCGGGACTGTCGGTCCGCGATCGGCCAGGTCCGAGGCGCGTGGCCGATAATTGCCTGTATTCCCCATGCTGCCGCGTCGATCCGATATGGTGAAGCGTCCGCCCCTTCTCTCATTCGCCC
>JBBQII010000158.1:0-7459 GCA_038324795.1 Gemmatales bacterium | reverse complement strand
ATCCGAGATGTGGTAGCGGTACAGCCCGGCGCGCGTGGTCGGAAGGATGTAGTACGAACCGCCTTCCTGCACTTCGTGGGCGGCAAGCACCGTCGGCTTCGGCGAGTCGATCTCACTTTCGGGGATGAACTCGAAGAAATGGCTGGTGATGTCGAGCACCCCGGCGGGCGTACCGTCTTCCAGGGGGATCGTGAAGCGACCTTCGCTGGCGAGCAGGCCGATGTCGCGCACCGGCGTATCGGCGTAGTAACGCGGTAACTGCCGCAGATACGGCCCGACGCTGCCGCCCGTCCAACACCCCAGCAGGATCGAGTCACTTGGCCACACCGCGCTCGGCAGCAGCGCCCCGTCGCGCCGAACGCATTCCTCCAATCGCTTTGCGACGTCGCGATTGGGCTTCAGCTTCTTCGACAGCGCCGCCCGGACCGCTGGCTGCAGATCGAGCTTCGCGTTCAGCGTGCCGTCGGCAATGTCCTTGATCAGGCTCGCCTTTTCGATGTCCATGATGCGCGCGAGCGCCACCAGCGTGCTGGGGTTCGCGGAGGTCAGCATGCCGACCTTGCGCGGCATGCTGAAGCGCAGCGCGATGTAGTAGCGTGTGACCGAGTCCTTGATGGTGCCCGTGACCGACGGGACCGAGTACAGGAAACGGATGATGCGCTTCTGAACCAGCGCGGTGAAGCCCGACAGATTGCCGCACGGGACGCCCGATTCGCTGCGGTACTCCTCGGGGTCGCCGACCAGTTGCATCATCGGCCGCAGCTTGATCGGCGGGTGCGCCCGCATCGCGGTCAGCCCCCAGATGTTCCAGCCGCGGCGGTAGTCATCGAGGTACGATTGCGTGATCGGGATATGCTTTCGTGCCGCCGTTGTCCCGCTCGTCAGCGCATAGAGCAGTACGGCCGGGTCGGCCACCAGAGCGTTCGTCTCGCCCTTCATCATCCGCTGTATGTAGGGAGACAGATTCTCGTATGGGTTGACTTCAACCTGCCGGCGATAGTCGTCCAGCGTCTGGATCTGACGAAAGCCATGGTCGATGCCGTAGCCGGTATCGGCCTGGTGAAGCAGGATTTTTTGGAGCAGTTCAGTCTGCACGCGCTGCGGGTCTTTGGTCAGTTCGTGGAACGCGGCAATGCGCCGGCGAACCGGGGCCGCGATTACCTTACCCAGCATGCGGAACATGAATCGAGCGGCGCCCATGGTGTGACTCTTGCAGCAAGTGAGGATGCGGGGTTCGGGAGAACCCTGCCGCAAGTATCACGTTTTTGGAGCAGGCTGAGAATGCGGATGAGCCGGACTTGGGTGGGAAAACGCAAACGCGGACCGGCATAACCGGCCCGCGTGAAGTATTCCGAAGGTGGTATGCAGCAGGTTCAGCCTGCGATGCCCATTCTGACTGTTTCGCACACGGGTGACTGCTTACTTGAAGGAATAGTCCCGTCTCGGATCTCCAAGTATCGATTAGACCATTTCTCAGGGAAAATGGGAGACGAACGAGAGAGATCATTAGCAATACTCAGCGGATCGGCATGATAATAAAGCTCGAGCCGTTCTTCGGAATGGTTCTTGATCGCCGCTCTCTCCCCTGCGACGACGGAATCGCTTTCTTCACGACTCATGCCGTAGAACTCACAGAGGCATTCAACGACAACTCGCCAGTAGTCTTCTCGCTCCGCGACGATGATCTCAGTCAGTTCCGTCATAAGACACGCGACTTTCTGCTTCGATTCAGTATATCGGCAGCGGAGAGGGTGTGAAACGAGTACTGATCAGTATCGGCGATGATCGACAGCTTCTTCCAACTACCAGTCACTGGACCCGCAACGGCATCATACCATGGACGATGAATCCGTTGGTGATCCGCCGGTTCGACAGTACTGCACGAAACTCCAGTAGTCCGTCGCAAAGCGATCACCGCGTACGAAGATTAGGCACTCAAGATGCGCAAGGGCTTCACGCGAGACCTGAAACTGAATGGCCGCAGGCGCTGCCGAAAGACGACGGGGGCGGTCATCGGCCCAAAGCCTCGCTTTGTCAAATCTGGTTGTTGTGTAAAAACCTGAGCCGAAATCCGGAAAGGTTTTCCCCTTACCGGCGTTGACGTCAACACGGCTCATCACATCAAACACGAATTGGTCCGTGGTTCCATGAAACAGTTCGATCGACTGATCCTGCCAAGGTGGGATACCGGCAAGCGCCACAGGAAACAACCCTTCACGATTGTCGTCGCGAACTCGGTGTGAGGCAGTCGGGCGAGTTCAGATGCATCCTCACGCCGGCACCGTCGCCACCGCTTCGCTGAGGACCGGCGTTTCCTCCACCGGCTCGGGCGCTACGGTTGCCGGCTCCAGTCCGGCCAGATGCAGATTGAAGAAGCTGACGACTCGTTCACTGTATTCGTGCCCCGCAATGTGAATTGCCTGGTTGTGCTTGGCACCCTTCACGACCCAGAACGCCTTGGGACCCGCCGCCCGGTTGAACACATCGCGGGCCATCTCGGTCTTGATGTACGAGTCATCACTGCCGTGGATCATCAGAAGCGGTCGCTTCAGCCGCGGCATCGCGGTTTCGACATGCTGGAAGCGCACATGCCGGGCGCGCTGGACCTTTCGCAGCCCCGCCATCGCGACCATGCCGTAGAACCAGACGGGCAGCAGGCCTTGGGTAAGGTACTTCTGGCTATAGACGGCCACCCATTTGCGCATGTAAGGCAGCATGGTACTGTAGGTGCCGAACGCCCCATCGGTGGCGATGCAGCGAATCGTGCGGTCTTTGCCCGCGGCCAACAGCCCGGCGTTGGCCCCCTTGCTGATGCCGAAGAAGCCGATCCCCTTCGGGTCGGCATCGTCACGGCTTTTAAGATAGCGGATGGCGGACTGGGTATCGCGTACTTCGTAGGTAGTCACCCATTGCAGCGGGTCGTAGCCTTCCTGACCTTCGCTGTCGCCCTGGTTGCGCGGCTCGAACGCGAAGACGTCGTACCCGGACTGCAGCAGTGGCTCGCAGTACGACTGGCACGACCAGCGGCTCGAACCGAATTCGAGACCGAAGAGGATGACCCCCTTGCGGCTATCTGCATTCGTCTTCAGATAGCAGCCGCGCAGTGTCAGACCGTCGGCCCCCGGGAACGCAATATCCTCAGCCCCTTCGCGTGGTTGCCCGCGAGGGATGATGAACAGCGGCTTCTCCTGAAAGATGCGCAGCAGATTGTCGAGCAGCCGACAGCGCACATAAAAGTACAGGCCTCCGACAATCAGTGTCACCACCAGGGGGACGCTGATCAGAATCGCAATCCCGAGCCACAACAAACTCATCAGGTGGAGACTCCTAGGGTGCCGGCGCAATCATTGCGAGAACGGGAAACATGCAGCCGAGCAGGCGGGCGCATGTAAAGTGGTGCTGTTATTTAACACAACATTCATGCCAAATGCAAGCGGTTCGCTCCGCCGTCAGCTCAATAGCGGCTGACGACGAGCGAGATATTCTGACCGCCGAAGCCGAAGCTGTTGGTCAGGAAGTGGTCGATCTTCTTCTGCCGCGGCTCGTTGGGAATGTAATCGAGATCGCATTCCGGGTCGGGGTTCTCGTAGTTGATCGTCGGCGGCAGCACCCCCTGATGCATCGCCGTCACGGAGATGATCAGTTCGACGACACCGGCGGCACAGATCAGATGCCCGAGCATCGACTTGCTCGACGAGATCGGCAGTTTGTACGCGTACTCGCCGAAAACGGTCTTGAGGGCTAATGTTTCGGCCCGGTCATTCACCTTCGTACTTGTGCCATGGGCGTTGACATACCCGATGGATTCAGGGGCCACGCCGCTGTCGACCACGGCATTGCGGATGGCCGCGGCCGCCCCCCGGCCATCTTCGTGGCTGTCTGTCACGCGGAAGGCGTCCGCCGTCGTTCCGTAGCCTGTCACCTCGGCATAAATGTGGGCACCGCGCCTGATGGCGTGCTCCAGCTCTTCGAGAACGACAATACCGGACCCTTCACCCAGCACGAAGCCGTTGCGGCTCGCATCGAACGGCCGCGAGGCCTTCTGTGGATTTTCGTTGTACGTCGACAGGGCAGTCAGCAGGTTGAAGCCGGTAACGCCGAACGGGTGGATCATGCTGTGCGCGCCGCCGGAGAGCATCATCTCGGCATCGCCGTGGCGGATCAACTCGGTGGCCTCGCCTATCGCCTGGCTCGACGCCGCACAAGCAGTCTGGCAGGTCATGTTCGGGCCCTGGAGATTGAACGCCTCGGCAATCCGGCCGGTGGTCGTGTGCATCTCCATCTCGAACTCATGACGGCCATTGAACGTTCGCCGACTGTGGGCAAAGAACAACTTGGGGTCAGCCGAATAACTGTTATCGGGGACAGCGCGGGCGGTGCTTTCGACCAGCGACTTGAAGTCGTGACCGCCCTCGCCCGACCCGAGATAAACGCCAATATCGGCCGGATCGATGCGCGGATTGTCCAGCAGCCCTGCGTCATCCAGCGCCTGCCGTGCGGCCGCGAGTCCGAAGCGCGTGTTCAGCCCGCAATGCGCCCAGTGCGCGCCATCGGGCATGAACTTGGCGAGGTCGAAGTTCTTGACCTGTGATGCGAACTTGGTCGGAAACGTGCGTGCATCAAAGTGCAGAATGGGACCGACGCCGCTCTGCCCTTCAAGCTGCGACTTAAACAGGTCGGGCACATTATGCCCGAGCGGCGTGACGACGCCCATTCCAGTGATGACAACTCTGCGACGGTTCTTCATGTTGCGATTCCGCAATGCAGCGTCCCGTGCGTCCCGTTGGGATGCACGCTAAACAATCATTCAATTCGTGTACTTCTTGATCACCACCGCGCCCACCTGGCCGAGGTCGCTGAAATTCAGCTTCACCACGTACGGCTTCTTGATCTCGCGTGTGCCGCTGTTGTGAATCTGCAGTCCCAATGCCGTGTCGGGGTTGTCGCTGTTGATGGCGGCGGGCAGGTGGCCGTGCTGGAGGGCCAAAATGCTGCCGGTCAACTCGATGAGGCTTTCCGCGGGGCCCAATGCGCCAAGGAAACCCTTCAGGCCCCAGATCGGGACGTCCTTGCCGAAGACATCACGGAGGGCGGCGGCTTCCCAGATGTCGGACTCAACCGTGCCCAAGCCGTGCGCGTTCACGTGATCAACGTCGGCCGGGGTGATCTCCGCCTCGGCCATCGCCTTGCGAATGACCTTGGCGATCGCCTTGCCCTTGCGGTCGCGGTCGAAGCCGCAGGCGAAGCCGCACAGTTCGGCATAGATCTTCGCGCCGCGGGCCTTCGCGTGCTCGAGCTCTTCCAGTGCGAACACGGCAGAGCCTTCACCCAGCGCGGTACCGTCGCGGTCGCGGTCGAAGGGGCGCACGGCCTTGTCGGGTGTGTCGTTCCGGGTGGTCGTCAGCGGTTGGAACAGCGACTGGCGCACGAAGTTCAGTGCGTTCAGCTTGCTCTCGGTGCCGCCGACCAGCACGAAGTCGACCAGGTCGCGGTTGAGGATGCGATACGCTTCGCCCATCGCCAGCAGGCTGGCAGCCTCGCCCACGGTGATGGTGTTGCTGGGGCCTTGAATGTCGTGCATGATAGAGACATGGCAGGCCGGCATGTTGGGCAGGTACTTCAACATCCAGAGCGGCGGGATTTCCTTGAGGCCGGCTTCACCCCAGGCCTGCAGGCTGACCGAACCAGGCTGACAGTTGGAACTGACCTTGGCTGCCCGGGCGATGTCATCGAGTTCCGAGTGGACGATGGCCGCCCCGAACTCGACACCGAAGCGGGTCGGGTCGATCTTCCCCTTCACCATGCCCGAGTCGGCCATGGCGAACTGCGCGACACAGACGCCCAGTTGCACGGTGCGGGCCATCATCTTCAGCGATTTGGCGTGGTCGCGACTGTGCTTGAAGACATCGCGTGCGAACTTGTCGTTGAACTGGGGGATATTGGACGCGATTCGGCAGGGAAACTCCGAGACGTCCATATGCGTGATAGGCCTCACGCCCGACTTTCCCTCGACGAGAGATTGCCAGAACGCGGCGGTATCGATGCCGATCGGAGAGAAGACGCCGATGCCGGTGATAACCGCCCGACGTGGTTGCACAGCCATGAGCGCACCCGGGCCAAACGCCCGTCCTGAGTGAACAAAGTCTCTCTGAAGAACCAAAAAGCCCACGGACTGCCATCCGTGGGCTCGACAAAAGCACCATCTTGGCGCGGGACTACGGTTGTTTCGACGCAGCCCGAGCCATGCCCAGGAGGTTTTTCAACTCGCCGGTGAAGACAAAGTTGCGATCACCGAAGATCGCACCGCTGCGGGCCTGGTCGAGGTGGGCGAAGAATATCTCGGCCTCGGCCACCAGTTCAATGCCGACATGAATTTTGCCGGCCACGGTGGCCCCTTCTTCCCGCAGGCCGATGATATCGGCCGACAGGGTCAACTGCTCCCCCGCGAACACTTCCCGATGGAAGCGGGCGAACGGGAACTTGGCCAGCACGACCTTTTCCTTGAAGTCGTTCGCCTCGCCGACGAGGATCCCGCCGGTCTGCGCCAGGCCTTCGAGCATCAGCGGGGCCGGCATCACCGGGTAGCCCGGGAAATGTTCGGCGAAGACGTCCTCCGCCATGCTGAGGTTCTTGACCGCAACTGCCCGCTTCTTCGACTCGAACTCAGTGAATCGGTCGATCCAGATCCAACGCATTGTGTTGATTGCGGAGTTCGGAATGCGGAATGAAAACCGCTGTCCCTTCGTCCTCAATCTCCTTTTGTCGGTTCTGGATTCCGCATTCCGAAATCCGTATTTCGTTAAGCCAGTTTGCTTTCAATGTACCGCGTGATCAGTTCGACCGTGAACAGGTTGCTGATGTTCTCGAGCGACGGGTTCTTCTTGAAGTCGCCCAGGTCGGCATACGGCATCTTGGTCTCAAGTTCGCTGATGCCCTTGGCGGTCACCTTGCCGTCCTTCACGAACTCCGGGTCGGCCTGGAAGATCGATTCAGGGAACAGTTCGCCACGCGGAATCTTGATGTTGAATTCGCGTTCCAGACGGAAGACGACGTCAAGGAAGTCGATCGACTCGGCACCGAGATCGCCCTGCAACGTCGCCGTCGGGGTGACCTGATCTTCGTCGACGTTCAAGGCTTCAACCAGGGTCGCCGCGACCTTTGCGTAAATCTCGTCCTTCGTCATGAAACCAACCTCCAGATACGCCCGTAGACCATTGTCGTGTCGCGCCGTCCATTGCGGACAACCGACTTGTCATACCGCGGTGGCCCCGAGGCTCAACCCGCCATCGACCGTGATCACTTGCCCGGTCACGTAGGACGCGGCCGGACTGCACAGGAACACCACCACGGCCGCGATATCGTCCGGCTTGCCCAGCCGTTTGGCCGGGATCATCTTCTTGATCAGGTCGCCCGCCTTGTTGCGAACGGCCTCGCTCATGTCGGTCTCAATGAAACCGGG
>JBBQII010000157.1:0-7471 GCA_038324795.1 Gemmatales bacterium | reverse complement strand
AGTGTCATCATCGACGGCCGAATTGCCGATATCTGCGATACGCCGATCATCGACGCGACGCTGGTCGTGCCGCGCTTCGTCCTGCTCGAACTTCAGGGTATTGCCGACAGTTCGGACAAGATCAAGCGGAACCGCGGCCGGCGCGGGTTGGACGTGCTGAAGCAGATGCAGTCGAATAACCGACTGGAACTGAAGATGCACGACGGCGACCTGCCCGAACTGCGCGGTGTCGACCCGAAGATGCGTGTCGATGAGAAGCTCGTGCTGTTCGCCAAGGCCGTGGGCGGCAAAGTCGTCACGAACGACTTCAACTTGAACAAGATTGCCCAGCTTCAGGGCGTCGAGGTGATCAACCTCAACGAACTGTCGAACGCGCTCAAGACGGTTGCATTGCCCGGCGAATACATGACGATCCGCATCGTCAAGGCCGGCGACCAGATAGGGCAGGGGGTCGGCTACCTCGAAGACGGCACAATGGTCGTCATCGAACAGGGCCGTCAGCAGATCGGCAATGAGGTCAGCATCACGGTCACCAGCGTGCTGCAGACATCGGCCGGACGGATGATTTTCGGCAAGATCGAAGGCAAGAACGCGGCCCCCGGTGGCTCGGCCACGCACGATGACTAAAGGCTGCGGGAATAGCGAACCCGGCGGTGGAGGAAATGGTTGTGAGCAAGCGGTTGCTGGTCATGAGCGTACTGCTGGCCGCATCCGGCGCGATGGCGGTGTTGACCTCGGCCCAGTCGCCGTCGCCGACCCCCAAGAGCAAGGCAGCCACCTCAGATATTGAAATGGTCGAGAAGCTTAACGCTACGCGCAAACAGTATCAGACCACGCTGGAACAACTCCGCAGGCACTACATTGATGTCGGCGATATCGAGAGATCGAAATGGGCCGAGGACGAACTGAAGCAGTACCACCGTTTGGTGAAGTACGCCTACCGTCTCGATATCGATGTACCGGTACCCACGCTGCAGGCCAAGAACAACATCCCCGAAGCGAACGATCTGTTCCGCGAGGCGATGAAGTACAAGGACAAGGGATTCGGGACCGACTACGTTGATAACCAGCGACGGGCCGAGATCCTTCTGCAGCGCCTGCTCGACAAGTATCCCGAAAGCGACAAAATCGGCGAGACGGCCTATCAGTTGGGGGACATCTACGAGAAGTATCGACCGACCACCCAATATCAGCGCTCGGCCCTCTACTTCGAACGTTCGTACCAGTGGAACAAGATCGGCAACACCGATTCCCGAATCCGGGCGGCACGCATTTACGACAAGCAGTTGGTCGATCGTGAGAAGGCCAAGTCGATCTACAAGGAAATCCTCACGCACGACACCGACAGCAACCGGATTGCCGAGGCCCGCAAGCGCCTTGAAGAGTTGCGCTGATACAATCCCCGCATGGCCTCTCCCTCTTTGCGCGGCTACATCCTCCTGTCGGTCGCGGCCGCGGTTTTCACCCTCGGGCTGAAGTCCGTCGCGTATCTGCTGACCGGCTCGGTCGGGCTTCTGTCAGATGCGCTCGAATCGTGCATCAATCTGCTCGCGGCAGTTACCGCTTATTTCTGTCTCTGGTACGCATCGCGCCCTGTCGATGCCACGCATACCTACGGGCATGAAAAGATCGAATACCTCTCGAGCGGCCTCGAGGGCGTGCTGATCTTCATGGCCGGCGTGGGGATCATCATCGCGGCGGTTCCGCGATTCTATCATCCGGTGCCGCTCAGCGATATCGGCCTGGGTGCGTCAATCGCGCTGGTGGCGACACTCGCCAACCTGGTGGTGGGCCGACTGCTGATTCGTGCAGGGCGAAAGCATCACTCGATCGTCCTTGAGTCCGATGGCCAGCATCTGATGAGCGATGTCTGGACGTCAGTCGGCGTCGTCGCCAGTCTGGGCCTGATCTGGCTGACCGGCTGGCAGATGCTGGACCCGATCGTCGCGATCCTGGTCGCGATCAATGTCGGGTGGACCGGCCTGCATTTGATTGTCCGCTCCTTCAACGGTCTGATGGATCACGCGATTGATGCCGACGAACTCCGCAAGTTCCGCGAAGCAGTCCAAGCGGAACTGCCGGCCGGGATGATGTTCCACGCGCTGCGGACCCGTCAGGCCGGGGCACGCCGCTTCGCGGACTTTCATCTGCTGGTGCCGGGAAAGATGTCGGTAAGCGATGCGCATGATGTGGCCGAACGCATCGAGAAAGTGCTGCGCGACCTGTTCCCCGTGTTGGAATCGACCATCCACATCGAACCGATCGAAGCGGCCGAATCGTACGACGACAACCCGCTTCGCGACATCGAGCCTTCCGGATTTCCATCAAAGGAACAGCAATCCGCCGATCGGTGATGAACCCGTCTCGAAAAATTGGCTGCGCATGATACGTTGGAGACTAATGTGTGGTGAAAGTCACATTTCGTTTGCGGGCAGGAACGCTCCTGACCCAAGGGTTCGGTCGACATCGAACGCGCACTCTCCCGGGCAATCAACATGGATACCTCGGCAATGCGATCGTCTCCTGCTGATCAGGGAATCGACACGGGCACGCCGCTGATCCTGGTCGTCGACGATTCGCCGGATGACTGCAACCTGGCGTCATCGCTGCTGATTGAGAGCCTGGATGCACGGGTTGTTGTCGTCCGCAACGGTCGGCAGGCCCTTGCGGAGATCGCGCGAAACGTCCCCGCCCTCGTTGTCACCGATCTGCAAATGCCCGAACTGGACGGCCTGGGTCTGGTCGAAGCGGTTCGGGCCGACTACCCGAACCTGCCGATCATTTTGATGACGGCCACCGGCAGCGAAGAAATGGCGATGCGCGCACTCGAAGCCGGGGCAGCCAGTTACGTACCCAAGCGTCTGCTCGCGAAGGAACTGGTCAACACCGTTGAGAACGTGATCGGCACCACCCGGCGTGAACGCCGGCGCTATCGAATCCTCGAATGCATCACTCATTATGATTGCCAACTGGAACTGGAAAATGATCCATCGCTGGTGCCGCACCTGGTTGCGTTCATCCAGGAAAAGATGCTGCGGATGCGATTGTGCAGCGAGAACGGCAAGATCCGCGTTGGCGTTGCGCTTGAAGAAGCCCTGCTCAACGGCATCTACCATGGCAATCTCGAACTCAGTTCCGAGCTTCGCGAGGATGGCAGCAACCGCTTTCACGAACTCGCCGCCGAGCGACGTCAGCTTGAACCGTATCGCGACCGACGGCTGTATGTCGGTATCTTCCTGACGCCTGCCGAGGCGACCTTCCGCATCCGCGATGAGGGGCCCGGTTTCGACGTCAGCAAACTGCCCGATCCGACGGATCCGGAGAACCTGCTGCTCGCCAGCGGCAGGGGACTGCTGTTGATCCGCACGTTCATGGACAGCGTTTCCCACAACGAATCGGGCAACGAAATTACGATGACACGCAAGGCAGAGTGAAATGCTGATTGCCATATGCATAGCGATGCTGGGCATCGCCGTCGAACCGATGCCCGACGGGCAAGCGGCCATCCGTGCGAAAGCAGGTGCGTCCGAGATCGTTGTCACCACCACGTCGCGCCTGTCCGGGGCGATCCATTCGCTGACGTGGAACGGCAAGGAGTTCATCGACAGCTTGGATCACGGCCGGCAGATGCAGTCCGCCTCGAGTTTCGACTGCGCGAAGCCGGGCCCATTCTGGGCCGAGTGCTACAACCCCACGGAAGCGGGCTCGCGGAAGGACGGCGCGGGCAAGACGTCGACCAGCCGGTTGCTGAAGATCGAAGCGGCCGACAACTTCCTGCGTACCACCAGCCAGTCGGCTTTCTGGCTGGCCCCCCGCGAGAAGTCCGAAGGCCGCGATGCGCTGAACGATCGCGTGGTGTCTGCCCATCGCGTGTCGAAGAAGGTGACGATCGGCCGGAAGAACCATCCGCACGTGATCGAATATGACGTGACGTTTCACGTCCCCGAAGGGGAGAAGCACACCTATGCCCAGTTTGAAGCGGTGACCGGTTACATGCCTGCGGAGTTCAGCACTTTCTGGAAGTATCTGCCGAACGAGAAGAAACTCGCGGCAATCGAACCGGGGCAGGGCGAACAGCAGTACCCGGTGATTCTCGCCACTGCCGATGGCAGGTACGCGATGGGCATCTACTCGCCCGATCAGCCGTCGAAAGGGTTTGAAAACGCCGGGTATGGGCGGTTCCGCTTCGAGAAAGAAAAGGTGGTGAAGTGGAACAGTGTCTTCCGCTACCGCGACGCTGCGGGAATCAAGCCCGGCGACTACTCGTTCCGCAACTTCGTCTTCGTCGGCACGCTCGACGATGTAACAAAATCAATGACGGCGATCGTCGATGAATACGCGAAGAACGACAAGTGAGTTCCATCACGGGCGTTTGTACTTCGATCATTCGTCACGTCGCGGCGACCACGTTGCCTTCGCCCGGAGAAGTGAGATGTTCGTGGCTTTGTGCGAAGATCTCCGCGGGAGTGTTTGGAATCTCCCGGGAGATCGTGAGCAGCAGTCGATAATTGATCAGTCGCCTACCGAGCGTTCATCGTAGAGAAGTTCTGCCTGCAGATGGTCATCGCCGTCCACCTCGACGCCGACCCAGGCCGGGCGGAACGGACGTTTGTGGCCGTTATGGTGTCGCGTCAGCCCCGGGCTGGGAAGGGCCTTCCGCTCGTCGCGGGCGCGCACCAGCAGCGACTGCGCGATCGCCTTGACCTCGCCTGAATGAAGCACCTGCCGCACCAGTTCGCGGAACTCATCCGTGGAATGTGCGACCTCTGCGGAACGCAGCCCTTCCGCATCGACATGGCACGGATAGATGCGATCCGCGAAGTAGCGGGCCGTCAGGATGCGATGTCGGGCGGCACCCAGCGATGGGGCAATCAGATCGAGGATCAGATAAGCTGCCCCTTCGGATTTGTCGATTGCCTGGCGGACTTCGGCAGTCAGTATGCCGGCGCATTGATCGCGCAATGCGGCTGCCTGTTGTTCGAGAATCACCAGCGGAGAACGAACTTCAGAGGTGATCTCGGGGGACCAGAGATTGTCAGTGGTGTGGTTCATCAGCGCGCGTACTCCCAGTTGTGTAGAGTGGACCGGACTGAGACTTCGACGACATGGCCAGGGCAGATAGGAGAGTTTGTGCCCGGCATTGAATGATAACGCGAGCATCAGAACATGCAACACAAAAACGGCGGGGGTCGGTCCCCGCCGTTCACGATACGCTTGCTTGTATCCGAAAAGAAGCGATAGCTTACTCAGCCGCCGCATCCAGCACGGCCGCGTTTTCTTCCTTCCACCGCCTGATTACCCCACGCACCACACCCGACAAAGACATCAGTCGCAACGCGATCAGCACGGTCAGCAGCGTGAAGATGCCTGCCTGGGTGACGAATACCTGCACTTCCATCTCTTCCTTCATTTTTCGCGAAGCGGAGGTGAGCGGGTAGTAGTTATCCGCGACGTTCGTTCCGATATGGAACAAAACAATCAGCAGGACCGAATACGCGGCATCCGTCAGCACCTTTCCTGAACGCAGCACCGCGCCTAATTGACCCAGGAAGAGTACGAACCAGATGATGGTCAGCACCGGGAAGTAGATGAAGTACTGCTTGGTATACGAGACAACATCTGCAGGCAGTTCCGGGATCTCGAACAGCCGATTGATGTCCGGCCGGCAAGAGATCAGGAAGCCGGCGAAACTGATGAGCGCGAACAGGAACGTGCCGCTGACCAGGCCACGAGTACGGGCGCTGGCGGGCACGCGGATGCATTTGAGCAGGCCGATCATCGCGAAGAGAAACAGCAGCACCCCGGAGCCGACCTTCGTGAAGATCTCGAGTTCCTGAAGCAGGTTGACCTTCTTGATCTCCAGCAGGCCGGGCGGCGGATTATCAATGTTCTTCGGGATTTCGTTGAACTCGCGGAAGGCGTAGATCGCGATGCCGAACAGGTAAAGGGCGTAGATCATGCTGAAGAACAGGCCGATCTGGATCCAGCGCAATCCGCCGCGGACACTCGACCAGCCGGCGGCGTCTTCGATGATCTGTTCGACTTGCTCGTTGTCGGGGCCGGGCCGGGTGGCCGGTGCCTGCTTCTTCGCGGCGGGGCGGCGCGTATTGGGGATCGGCGGCAGCGGGCCGGACGTGGATGCGCGCCGGGGTTCGTCCTCTTCGTCGCGATGCATCGGGTTGTTCTGCGGCAGCGACGGCGGGCCGGAGGTGCTGCTCGCCCCGGGCAAGCCGGTGAAGACCGATTCACGCGGGATCGGATTGGCCGCGGGAGGCGTCGGGTTGCGGGGCGCGTCCGCCTCGCCCGGGGGGCCTTCCATGGAGGTGGGGGCCAGCGTGGCCGGAACCTGCAGGACCGCGCCGCAGGTGGGGCACTTAACGCGCATGCCGACCGATTCGTCGCGGACTCGAAACGGTTTACGGCACTTCGGGCAATTTAACGTAATCGGCATGGTGTCACTCGAAGTACGACATGGAGCCGTCGCACCGGTCTTGAATTTGTGAGTCAGTGTCCCGAATTATCACCGATGCGGATTGCGATGACAACGAGGGATTTCCCGGTAAGGCAAAATCGTCCGCCCGGGGTGCCGGAATAATCGGAACCGGCGAAGCGTCATTCCCTCGTAGCGTCCACGTTTACGTGCGCGATTCGTCGCGGCCCTTGAACGCACACGTGGACATGTACGCTACGTTACCCGTGCGATCACCCGACGGTAATAGTGGTGCCGCGCATCCGCTTCCGGGCACGGGGCCAGCTTCCAGATCCATTCCTCATCGAACGCGGGCACCGGCAGACCGAACAGCAGGTCCCGGCGCTCCACCACGCGATTCATCATGTCGATCTTCTGCCGTTCAATGTCGGTGATCAGCACGACAGGACAGGTGAATCGGCCAAGGTAGTCAAGATGAGCCTGGAGCAGTTGCCGGGCGAACGCGGCTGCCTTGTCAACGGGATGCGCCCGGTAACGCGCCAGGTAGTCGAGCGGCATGCATGGCAACTGCGACAGCAGATTCAGCGAGACGACGAGATCAACATCGGGATCTTCAGTGAACAGCGTCGGATGCGACACGGGCAGCGGCAGGTCGGTTTCATCGGAGACGCGATAGAGGTCGGCGACGGTGTCGGTGATGTCGGCGGTCACCCGGCGGACGTTCTTCAGTCGCCGAACGTCGCGATATTCGAACAGCGGGTGAACGATGTCGACAAGCTGGACCTCGTCAAAGCGGGCCGACAGCGACTCCAACGGCACGTCGTGCAGCAGTCCGGCACCGAGCACGACCGCCCGGCGATGATGCTCGCAGCGCACCGCGGCACGTTCGATGACTGATCGGCAGCGATCGATATGTTCCTGCCACGCGGACCGGCAACGGCGGTACCGCCGCGTGATGCCGCGGATTTCCCGGGGATAGCCCAGTACGCGAACTGATGTGGAATAGCGGAGGAAATCGAGCAACGACATGCAATCAGTTTA
>JBBQII010000156.1:0-7489 GCA_038324795.1 Gemmatales bacterium | reverse complement strand
ATCGAGCAGCGGCAGGGCGATGCTGGCGGCCGCGCCGCGCAGGAATGTTCGCCGGCTGGTCAGCCACTTCTGCGAGATAATGTTGCTCATCGACTCTCCATCATCGCTGTTGGAACAGGTCGGACAGTACCAGGGCTTCGACCACGGCCGGAAGGCGGTAGTCGGCTTGTTTACTCTTTTGCGCGATCGCGTTCAGGCGATCTCGGTCGTTCAACGTTGTCGTCCGGCGCAAGGCGAAGGTCGCCAGTTTCTCCACGAAGGCCGCATTGAACCGATCCATATCGGTAATGAACAGCTTTCTGAATTCAACCGCATCCTTGAACTTGCGGCCGTCGATCAGTTCACCGCTGGCGTCGACTTTCGGGTTGTCGCCGTTGCCGTCGCGCACCACCTCTTCGGTGCGCCAACG
Organism: Gemmatales bacterium; assembly: GCA_038324795.1. Lineage (GTDB taxonomy): Bacteria > Planctomycetota > Planctomycetia > Gemmatales > Gemmataceae > JAIOQJ01. Next base: position 7,080 of record JBBQII010000156.1, on the reverse strand, counting down.
GCCGATCGCGTCATAGTGATCGAACGCGAAGCCCAGGGGGTCGATACGGGCATGGCACGACGCACAGGCGCTATCGCTCTTGTGCGCATCGAGTTTCATTCGCAAGGTCGCCTTCGGCGCGGTGGCTGGCGTCGGTTCGATCGGCTTCACGTTGGCCGGGGGCGGCGGCGGCGACTTGCCGACGATCGCTTCGAGCACCCACTTGCCGCGGTGCACCGGCCGATGCCGGGTGCCGTCGGACGTCAGCGACAGAATGGCCGCCTGCGTGAGCAGGCCGCCGCGATGGTCATCGGGTTTCAGCGCCACGCGCTGCATGCGGTCCTCGTTGATTCCCCTAATGCCGTAATGCTCCGCGAGGCGGGCGTTCAGCATCGTCCAATCCGAATCAATGAACTCGCGCAGGCTCAGGTTCTTGTCGAGCACCTCCTTGAAGAAGGCAGTCGTTTCCATCAGCATGCTTTTTTCGAGGTAAGCATCGTAGGTCGGGTAGAGCTTCTTGTCGGGCGGGAACATGCCGACCTGGCGAAGCTGCAGCCACTGCCGGGCGAACGACTGAGTGAAGCGCTCGGCCCGCGGGTCACGCAGCATGCGCGTGGTCTGTTCGCGCAGCACCTCGGGCCGACTCAGACTGCCATCGCGTGCGGCGGTGCGAAGCAGTTCATCGGGCATCGTTCCCCACAGGAAATACGACAGCCGACTGGCGATTTCCCAGGGGGTCAATTTGCCCGATTTGTCATCAGGCGAGCCTTCCACCAGATACAGGAAGTCCTTCGAGCAGAGCACGGCCAGCAACCCGGTCCTGTAGGCGGCATCGAACTTCTCGCCGCTTTTCATCTCCGCGTCGATCAGTCTGGTGTAGCGGTCAATCTCGCCTGGACGCAGCGGCCGGCGGAATGCACTCTCCGCGAAGCGGGCAAGCGAGTTGCGTACTTCGTCGGCGTTCTTCGCATCCTTCGGCCAGAATTTCTCTTTGGCCTGCCCGGGTCCGGGTTCTACGATTGGACCTTCCCATTCGATGGAGTCGAGAATCAGGAACGGCATGATCGGCTGACCTTCTTCATCGGTCAGCTTGATCTGCCACGGCAGTCGGCCATCCTTGATGCTGATGAACGGCCGGTTACCGGAGCGACCGGAACGAGGCAGGTTGCTGGGGCCGGGCACGTCGTTGGTTACGCGGAAGTTGTGATTACCGGCAGGCAGATGCGTAGTGAATTCGACGATGATCGGTTTGTCTTCCGCCGCGACGACATCGGTCTCGTACAGCATGCGATCCAGGTTCACGCAATAGAACGCCAGATGCGGGGCGCGGCCGTTGGCAGGTTTCAGGCCACTCAGCTTGACGCGCACCTTGTAGTTGCCCGAGGCGGGCAACGCCACGCCGGGGCCCGGGCGGCCGCCCTGTAGATCGGCGCCCGGCCACAGTTCCACGCGAACCTTGTCCGCAATGCCCAGCGCTTTGTACTCGGCCGGGTTGCCCCGCAGGTCGCCGGCTTCCTTCCGCTTCAGAAACGGCGTCGCCGACTTCTCGGGGAATGCCTCGGTCAGAATGTTCTCCGCCGCGGCCATGTATTTCTCGATGTGCGACGGCGACAGCGACTGCACCGACCCCAATCGCTCGAAGCCGTGCCAGTCCGGGTCGTCCGGCAGGCCGGTCGGGTCGGTCGCGTCGAAGTGCACGCCGAGCAGATCGTAGATCGTGTTGACGTACTCTTCGCGCGTCAGCTTGTGGAACGACACACGTTCGCGCTTCGCCAGTCGGCCGGCCTCGCCTTCCTTGAGCTTCGCGGCAATCAGTTCGATGACTCGTGTCGATTCCTCGGCGGTTGGCTTCGGTTCGCCCTTGGGCGGCATCTCGCCGGAGTTGATGCGCTCGATGATCTCGCCCCACTTCATCAGCATGCTGCCGTTGATAAAGTCGCGAGTCAGGGTGTCGAGACGCAGGTCGCCCTTCTGCTTCCTGTCATCGTGGCAACGCGCGCAGTGTTGCTTGAAGAAGGGTTCGACGACGGTTTCAAAGTCACCCGCCCGGACAGCAGTGACCGGAACGGCAGAGAACAGAAGAACAAGTGCAATTCGTTGCAGCATCGGCAAGTTCCAGGTCGTTGGGCAGACGCGGTGAGGCAGGAATGGCAGTATAAGCGTCCCGCTCGTCGATCGCTAGCGGAATACCGGCATTCAGCGGTAGAACGCCTCGTACCCTTCGTATCGAAACGCGGCCACGCACTGCTGTGCTTTCTCCGGGGTGTAGTAGCCGCCGTGGAACTTCCACGGCTCGTGTACGCACGTTCGATAGTAGACGTAGTAACCGCGAACCTGCGGTTGCGCGACCGGCGGGAGTGTCGCCTTCGGTCCGGCATCGGCGATGCCCGAGGTCAGCGGCAGGAACAGCAGCGCGGCCAGAATGAACTTCTTCATGATCGAGTCTCCGTTGCGAGGTGTGCTTGATTGCCGGAATTACTCCGACATCACCAGTCCGCAATCGGCGGCTCGCTCGTCCGGAAAAAGTATCTGCCGTTCAGACACCAAGCAACATTCTTGCAATCACTCTTCCGCCAGGCACCCAGCGGAGCAGGCGCAGAATGGCCAGCGACCAGAGATCGACTTCGTCCATCGCCTTTATCGTTCCCGGTTGCAGCGTCACCATCCCCGCCACGTCGAGAGCACGGAGACGGTTTGCACGCCGTAGCTGACCGGCATCGGCCGGGTTGAACTTCAACGTGATCGGTCCACCGCGCCGGATCATCCACGCGGGGGCCTGTCTCACCACGGAAGCGGGGAAGAAGGCCAGCAGCAACGTCATCATTATCAGACCGAACGGCGTCAGCCCCATCATGAAGGCGATACCGCTGTGCAGGAAGATTGAACCGATCAGCAGGTATGGCCGCAGCGATGTCCAGATCAGGATCGGCAACGCCACTTCCAGCACGATGGTGAACGCCACGATGCCGGCCATGATCAACGCCAGCACCACGCGCGACTCGGCCAGCGCGTGCATCAGCGACTCGAACCACTGCGCGTGCACGAGCGAAAAGTCCGGGTTCACCAGGCTCATCCAGCCAGCGGAGTGGTTCCACCAGGTCGGCCCCTTCACCTTGGTGAAGCCGGTTGAAGCATAGATCAGGCAGAAGTGAATCTGCACCAGTCGCAGCGTGATGTTGGCCACTGACGATGGCCTCGGCCCCGCCAGTACCGCCTCGGCCCAAGGCACCGGTTTGCCGGCCGCTTCGGTCAGCGCCCGTGCGGCGCGAAAGCGGGCTCGCAGCCGATCGATCGATAGTGCCGCACCGCCGGGACCGATCACCAGATACAGCATGGCGACGGACATCACCGAATCGAGCCCGAACATCACCGGAGCGGCGCGATGGATGTAGCCAAGCAGTGCCAGCCAGGTCAGAACCGCCGTCACACGCGTCCAAAGGCCGATCGTGAACAGGAAGATTACAATCAGGACGGCCGCATGCACGAAGCGGTACGACGTTGAGTCCTGCAAGTGGAACCAGGGAGAGAAGACGGTTTTGCCCTGCGTGTACGTCAGACGCGGATCGGTGTTCCAGAAGTCGAGATAGTCGACAATTTTCGCGCGTTCCTTCGTCGATGCCGGCAGTTCGCGGATGAAGTCAAGCACCTTGAATCGCTCGGCGGTATCCAGGTCGCGGAACCAGTCAAGCACATAGCCGGCCCCGGGTGAGGGGCCCAGCAGTGGGATCAGGTCGTCGGCTTCGTGCAGGTTCCGCAGCGCCGCGTCGGTGCTCAACTGCTTAAATGAATCTGGCAACGGCATGATCGTCATGGCCGACTTGTCGGTGATCTGCTGCTTCAGTGTCGCACGCTGGTCGGGCGTCAGTGCCGCATAGGCATCGAAGAACGGGCGTCGCTCGGCATGGTTCTGGAACAGGGTGCTGAGGAACACCAGTTCCTTTATGCGCTGATCGGGATTGTCGGCCAGTCGGCCCAGAAACTCGATGACGGCCGTGCGTCGATGCGGCAGGTCGGGAAGGCGAGGCGGAGTGCCCTGCTGCTGCCAGCCGATCGGCGGGACGAACACCGGTTGTTCCAGCCGTTCACGGTTGGCGGTCTGCTGCGTCATCCATGCCGATGGGCCGAAGAACTCGCCCAGTTCCAGTGTGTAGGCCAGGTGAACGTAGAGCACGATGCAACCGGTCATGATCCGCATCAGGCCCAGCGTCGTCGGGTCGGCCGGCAGGAACCAGAAGCGTGACCAGGCGTCGCGAATGCCTTTCCATGTCGGCATCGCTCACCGCCCCTTCCGGTAACCGGCCGAGCCGGCCTGACGCTGGACGTGATCGACGAACGAACGCTCGTAGTCGGTATCGCTCAACTCGCGGAATCGCTGCGGTTGTAATGCTGCGTCGTCCTTCGCGAGAATCGGTATCAGCCACCAGCGCAACGCGTCCGGCCCGGGGAGCAGTTTGCCGGCACTGTCGAACGTGCCGAGGTAGTACGGCAGATACGTAGTCGGATCAAACGGCGAGATCTGCCGCGTCGGCTTGCCTTTGTCGTCGGCGGCACCCACGAGTTGCTCCGGCATGACGTAATCGTGCTGAACGCGGTACACGCGAATCGACTTGATCGGCATCCCCGACCGTTCATTCGCGGCGGCAATGTGCTGCACGAACGAAGGCAACACCAGCTTCTGGATCGCCACATTGGGCACCAGCAACTGCTGCCCGGCCGGCAGTTTGGGGTGGTGCGGCACGTAGTTGCTGTCGCGTTCAGGCGGGTCGCGAAGTTCGCCCAATTCCTGCAACTCGGTTGCCAGCGGCACGATCAGTTCCGAGGCGGGGGATGCAAACTCCGGGATCTTGATTCGGCGATAGTAAGAGTTCCACAGCGGGTCATGCGAATCCGACCGCTTCGGCACAACCACCCAGGCGAAGCGCTTGTCCGGATCGGGCGTATCGTACTCGATGCCGAACCACAGCTCATTCGGAGCGCCGGGATTCGGGGCGAAGAAATGGTACGCCGTGTTCAGATTGGTGAACTGCAGATAAGGCCGGTAGCCGCGGGCGAACAGTTGCGAAAACAGCCACGGCTGATCACCTTCTCCGGTAATAGCCGTCACGATGCCGCCCAGGTGCAGCACGATAAGGAGTGACGCGGCCATCCAGCGGAATCGCTCGGGCATCGCGACGATGGCGAGGCCAATCAGCGAGACGCCGGCGAGGACGGCGACGACCAGTTTGAATGAATCCCAGGACTCGGGGATGCCTGCGTAGGCGAGCCCGCAGCCGACAACTGAAGTCAGCCAGCCGGCCGATGATTCAGGCCGGGCGGCAACCGCGCTGCCCACGGCGACCAACCCGACGACGCACAGCAGCACGCGCGGGCCATCGACACCGGTGGAGGTCGAGAGAACGCCCAGCATCATCGCCACGACGATGAGCCCCAGGCCCATGGCGAAGGGCGGGATCGGCCGGCGTGGGTCGACGGGTGGTTCGAGGGATGGGTCGATCATGCTGTGATGATATGGACGCCATTCGTACATCCCGATGGGATGCACACTAAACGGGGGAAATCACTCCGCGACCATCGCGGTGCGCAACGTGCCGATGCCGGTGATGGTGCCTTCCATGATGTCGCCGGGCTTCAGGTAGGTGGCGGTGGTGTTGCCCACGCCGGCGGGGGTGCCCGTCGAGATCAGGTCGCCGGGTTCAAGGGTCACCATGTTCGAGATGAACTCGATCAGTGCCGCGACCGGGAAGATCATCTGCGAGCTGCTGCCGTCCTGCCAGGTCTTGCCGTTGACGATCAGTTTCATCGGCAGCGTTTGCGGATCGGGCAATTCATCAGTCGATACGATGCACGGGCCGCAGGGGCAGAAGGAATCGAACCACTTACCGTGCAGCCAGTCGAAGAAGCCGTCCTTTTCACGCTTCTTGCGGCCCTCGTTGGGGCGGTACTTGCGGTTGGTAATGTCGTTGACGATCGTGTACCCGGCGACGTACTTGAGTGCATCCGCCTCGCTGACCGACTTGCAGCGACTGCCGATGACGACGCACAGTTCCAGTTCCCAATCGATATGATCGGGCGACACCTTCGGGATGCGCACAGGCTTGAATGGATGATTCAGCGTCGTGGTCGGCGGCTTCATGAACACATAGGGAAACGTCTCCGCGCGTTCGGCCGCGACGCCGCCGCGTTCCCTGATGTGCTCGGCATAGTTTCCGGCCAGCAGGAAGATCTTGTTCGGCCGCGGGACGGGCACCAGCAGTTCGACCTTCTCGTGATTCAACTGCCCGGGCACGTACTCCTGTGCATCGACCCACGCGGCCAGTTTCTGCACCTGCGGTGAGGCCAGTAGCGGCAGCAGGTCGTCCCCGATGTCATCGAGTGACTGCCCATGGACGCGCTGAGCGTCTAGCAACGGGATGATGCGAAATTCGTCGTAGAACGCCGCACGCGGAGCGGATTCGGGACCGATTCGGCAGAGACGCATGTGGAACCCCTGGCGACGCCGCAAGCGGCTACTTCTGAATCTTGAGAAGGCGATGGTTGTAGCTGTCGACGACCCATAGCGTGCCGTCAGGTCCCTCGGCCACGCCATGCGGACGGGCGATTTCGCATTCCTTCGGGTCTTTGTCCAATCCGTTATCGCCCTTCTTGCCGGTGCCGGCCACCAACGGGCAGGTGCCGTCTTTAGCAACATACTTGCGGATGGTGTTGTTCTCCGCGTCGGCAATCAGCACGTCATCGTTCTTGTCGACCCAGATCAGTTTCGGGCCTCGCAACAGGTTGCCTTTGCCGGCTGAGACGTTCGCTTTGCCGTCCAGCGAGGTCACGGTCATGCCGCCGACGACTGTGCGAATCTTGCCGTTCTCGACGACGCGCAACGCATCGCCGTTGCGTTCGAGGATGTACAGCCGGCCTTTGCTGTCGATGTCGCAGGCACGCGGATCGGAGAGCGGCGCTTCGGTCGCGTTGGCACCGTCGGTCGGCACCCCTTTCTTGCCGTTGCCGGCTACGGTACTGATGTTGCCCGTCTTCAGGTCGATTTTGCGGATGCGCACGCTGCCCAGGTCGGCGATGTAGAGATTCTCCTGGGCCGGATCGACGGCGACG
>JBBQII010000155.1:0-7529 GCA_038324795.1 Gemmatales bacterium | reverse complement strand
CAACGGCATCGACGTCAGTCCGGACGGTAAAACGCTGTACGTGAACGAAAGCGAGCAACGCAACGTCTGGGCGTTCGATATTGCCGCCGATGGCACGATCGCGAACAAACGGCTACTGAAGAAGTTCGAAGATCATGGCTTCGACGGCATGCGCTGTGACGTGGACGGCAATCTCTACATCACGCGATACGGCAAAGGCACCGTGGTGAAGATGTCGCCTAAGGGCGAGATTCTCAAGGAGATCGACGTGCTGGGGGCCGCCCCCAGCAATCTCTGCTTCGGCGGTCCCGACGGAAAAACTATCTACGTTACGGAAGTGAAGAAACAGCGGCTCGTCTCGTTCCGTACCGACGCCCCGGGACTGGCCTGGAAGCGGTTGAACGAGAAGTGAGCCGCCAGCGTCACGGCACCTCCGCCACTTCGCCATCGCGGCGTGACGCCAGTCGACGCAACACCTGCGCGTCGGTGTTGACGTTGATCGAACGCACGCTGCCATCGCAGAACACGAAGTTCACCGGGTTTTAGTGGGAGATGCCATCAGCCAACGCCGCCGGTTTAGTCGTTCGGCCCCTTCGACAGATCGAGGTGGCAGTTGGATCGCCATCCAATGATGGCCACCGCGCAGCAAAAAGCGGGGCCGAAAACGGCCCCGCGTGAGCGTTTGGGGAACGGGGTCTCAGGCCTTCGGTGCGGCAGCAGGAGTCGCCAGGCGGCGGGCCAACTGCGACTTACGGCGTGAGGCTGCGTTCTTGTGGATCACGTTGCGGGCGGCGGCCTTGTCAATCTTGCTGACCGCGAGGCTGAACTCGGCGAGCTTCTGCTCCGGTGAGCCGGCTTTGACGGCTTCCAGGAACTTGCGGACCTGGAGCTTGATCCCCTTCTTGGCGATCCTGTTGCGCACGTTGCGCTTCTCAGTTTGCCGCAGGGCCTTCTTCGCGCTTTCTGTGTGTGGCATATCTCTTCTTCAACAACCGTCATCAGCCATTAGTCATCAGTCACTAGCTACACGCCGATGACTGATAACCAATGACTGATGACTAATGACTCAAAGTGTTACTTCGCCCACCTTCAGGCGAACGACATTGACGATCTCGAGGCCGGCGGCCTTCAGCACCATGGCGACGGTCTTTTTTTCGTACTTCTGCTGGTTGGCGACAAGTTGCTCCAGCAGGACTGACTCGCCGAAGAACGTCTTGAGTTTCCCTTCGACGATCTTCTCGATGATGCTCGCGGGCTTGCCGGCGTTCTTCGGGTCGGCTTCCATCTGCTGGCTGATCAGTGCCTTTTCCTTGTCGACGATGTCGGTCGGCACATCGGTCGTCCGCGTGTATTGCGGGTTCAGGGCGACAACGTGCGCACAGATGTCGCGCAGGACGACCGGGTCGGCGGTGGCGGTGCCTTCCACCTGAATCAGGGCACCGGCCGAGCCGTCGTGATGGACGTACTCGCCAAACTGTCCACCCGACAGGCGGGTAAAGCGGTGCGGCTTCATGTTCTCGCGAATCAGGCCGATCACTTCGTTGACGCGGTCGGTCACCGTTCCCTTGCCGCTGTAAAACGGCTGAGCCACCAGTTCGTCGACCGTCTTCGGGTCTTTCTGGACGATCTGCTTGGCAACATCATTGGCCAGGGCAATGAACTGTTCGTTCTTGGCCGTCGGCGCGCTTTCGCAGCGCATGTCGACGATGGCGGCGGTCTTCGTGGTCGGGTCGATCGACACGGCGATCCGGCCTTCGGCCGTTTCGTTCATCGAACGCTTGACCGAGACTTTGCTGTTGCGTTCGCGCAGGATCTGGATCGCCTTGTCCATGTCGCCGGCCGCTTCCACCAGCGCGGACTTGCAGTCCATCATCGGTTGATCGGTACGCTTGCGCAGTTCATTGACGGCCGAGGCGGTCACAGCACTCATCGAAAACTCCTCAGGAGGCGGACATCGAACTCTTTCCGCGATGCCCTGCCGATTCAATCAGACACTCGGGCGGGAAGAAAGGTTCTGCCCGCCCGGATGGGGACATCAGGAAGCAACCGGCGCCGGAGGCGGCGCGGGAGCCGGCGTCGGGGCACTGACCGGCGCGGCCGGCATCGGCCCGCGCGGACGGCCGCCACCCTTCGCTTCTTCCGGCGGCAGCGCGGCTTTGCCTTCCAGCACCGCATTGGCCGCCTTCACCAGCACCACTTCGATCGAGCGGATGCTGTCGTCGTTCCCTGGAATCGGGAGATCAACCGGGTCCGGGTCGCTGTCGCTGTCGAGTAGTGCAACGGTCGCAATGCCCATGCGCTGGGCTTCCTTGACCGCGATCGCTTCACGCTTCGGATCGACCACGACCAGTGCATCGGGCAACCGGTTCATGGTACGGATGCCCTGCAAGTTCCGCCGGATCTTCGCCAGCTCGCGGGACAGATTCGAGATCATCTTCTTCGAATAAGTCCGGATCATGGCGGTGTCGGGGGCCTTGTGCGGGTCGAGCTTGCCCGACTCGGTCATCATCGACTTGATGTACGCGGCCATGTCGACGCGATTCGGGTTCTCCCCCGCAGGCAGCCACATCGCCTCGAGTTCCTCGAGTCGGCGCAGGCGATTGCGAATGGTGCGGTAGTTCGTGAGCGTACCACCCAGCCAGCGTTCGCTGACGTACGGCATGCCGCAGCGGGCCGCTTCGCGTTCGACGATTTCCTTGCCCTGGCGCTTGGTGCCGACGAACAGCACCAGGCTGCCGCGGCTGACGACCTGCGACAAATACCGGTGCGCCCGCAAGAGGCCGCGGACCGTTTCGCGAAGGTCGATGATGTGGATGAGGTTGCGCTTGCCGTAGATGTACGGCCGCATTTTCGGGTTCCAGCGGCTGGCGCGATGGCCATAGTGCACGCCGGCTTCCAGCAATTCTTTGACTTGAACGACAGACACGACTGTTCTCCTGACGCGTTAGCTGTTGGCGAGAACCATGGTGAGCCCTCTGCGGGGTGACGAAGTCCCATCCAATCTGATGGGGGGAACCGATCATCATAGGAAAACGGGCGCTGGGCGGAAAGTATGCGGCCAGTGAAGCCGCGACGCGCAGCGGAGCGCTCCGCTGCGCGTCGCAGCTTCACTACGCTACTTCCCGCCGCGCAGCTCGTAACTGCGTTTGCGCGGTTTCGGGGCAGGGGCATTCGCGGCGGCGGCTTCCTCGGCCTCTTCGCGGGCCTTCATTTCGGCCATCGCGGCTGCATCCGCCGCCTTGACGGCCGCCTCGGCGATTGCCTTCAGCGACAGGCCGATGCGCTTCTGCTCAAGGTCGATGTTGACGACCTGCACGTCGACTTCCCGGCCTTCCTGCAGCACGTCGCGCACCCGGCGTACCCGGTTCATCCCCATCTCGGAAATGTGGATCAGGCCTTCGATGCCCGGTTCGATCTCGACGAACGCACCGAACTCGGCCGTACGCGTCACCTTGCCTCGCACCTGCGAACCGATTTGAATCCGTTCCTTGATGGTGTCCCAAGGGCTGGCGGTCAACGCTTTCAGGCTCAGGCTGATCTTCTTCGCCACATCGTCGATGCGGACGACCTTCACTTGAACCTGCTGGTTCAGCTTGACGGCATCCTCGGGATTGTCGACCCGGCTCCACGCCAGTTCGGACGCGGGAATCATGCCGTCCGCACCGCCCAGATCGACGAACACACCGAACGGCTTGATGCCGCGAACGGTGCCGGTACGCACGTCGCCTACGTTGATGTTCGCCCAGAAATGTTCCTTCTGGCGTTCGCGTTCGCGCTCCATCAGCGAGCGACGGCTGACCACGAGATTCCGTTCCTCGGGGTTCATCTCGATCACTTCGCAGATCAGCTTCTGATTGATGAACTGCTCGGGCTGTTCGACGCGGTAGATGTCCAACTCGCGGAACGGCATGAAGCCGCGGATGCCGTTGATTTCGACGCTCAAGCCGCCCTTGTTCGTCTCGATCACCTTTGCTTCGACGTTCATGCCGACGGCAACGCTCGACCAGTTGCTGACGGCCTGTGCCTGTCCCATACGGGACAGCTTGAGCAGACCATCGGCCGGGTCGTACCCCTGAATATCGACTTCGACTTCGCTGCCGATGGCAGGGACACCTTCGGGGAACTGCGTGATCGACATCACGCCTTCGCTGCGGCCGCCCGGTACGGCGATGAAGACATCGCCACCGTGGATACTCAGCACCCGGCCAATCTTTTTGCCGCCCGTCGAACGCGCGGGCATCGCCCCCTTCGATGAAGGAGAGGCTTCTTGCTTCATCATCTCGTCCGCGGGAAACTCGGACATCGCCGCGGCCATCTCGGCCTCAATGTCCTTGTCGAGATCGCGCAACTTCGGCCCGGCCGGCGGTTCGAATGTCTCCAGTGTGCGCGGCTTGCCGCCCTGGTCACGCGGCTTGTCCCCTCGCGACGGCCGACGGTCGCCGCGCGGCCCGCGGCGATCGTCACGCGGTGGTGCCGCGTGCGGCAGTGAAGCCGGAGCAACAGGGGCGGGAGTCGCGGGTGAGTCGGGTTGTTCGGCCATGGTATTCTCAAAAACGGGAGTTGAGTGCGTGCCGTTCGCACACACGCTAAACGACGGGCGTTACTTCAGTTCCTTGATCCGCAGATTGCGGAATTCGACCTGTTTACTGTGCGTCTGAACGCAGACGTATCCGCTGAGCGGCTTTTCCTTGATCTCGGGGATGGTCGACTGATCGACGTTCAGCACTTCCTTGCCGTTCATCGTGATCCTGATGCGCGAGCCCTTGCATTCGACTTCGACGGTGTTCCACTCCGGGGCCGGCTTATTGGCTGTGGCAGTCGGGGCCACGTAGCGGTACAGCGAGCAGGTGGTGTGCTTGTCCGGTTGCTTTTCCGCATCGTCGAGAAGCTGCACTTCGTACGAGAAGAACGACGGTCGGGACGCGGTCGACTGCTTCGGATCGAACACCGTGGTCCGGATACCGAGGCCGCTGTTGGCCCCCTTCACCATTCGGTATTCGACGTGGTAGACGAAGTCGGTGAACTTGCGATCGTAACGCAGGAAACCGAAGCCCACTCCCGAGGTGCGGATCATGCCGTCCCGGACTTCCCAAAGCGGCTTCATCTTGCTGTCGGCCTTGTCCTTGTACTCAGTCGGGCCGTCGATGACCCAGCCGGTGAAGTCCTTGCCGTTGAACATTTCGATCCAGCCATCGTCAGCCTGGGCGGACGCGGCCAGCAGAAGAGTGCAGACAAATGCGGTTCGCATGGTGTTGATCCCGGGGAGAAGCGAGGGCGGCTAGTATAGCGAAACGCAGAGTTGACGACAGTCGAGGCCCGGGTGTGAGCGTGGAATTCTCACGTTCCCCGCTCACGCTGATCGTGAAACGAGCATGGAGCACGCGAATCGCGTGCTCCATGCTCGTTTCGAACGGAAACTTGATTACTTGACGATCTTCGAGACGTCGGCGACGACGGCTTCGATCGCCTTGCTGTTCAGTTCGCCCTTGGCGAAGCTATGGTTGGCCTTCACGTTGCGTTCGCTGTACAGAACGACCGTGACGTCAGCCTTTTCGTTGACGTTATAGCCCTTGGGGCCGGCCGGGTTGTCGATGCTCAGGACGCAGTTCTTCAGACCGGTCTTCTCGGCAACGGTCTTCAGCTTGCCTTCCAGATCCTTGTCGTCGCTCAGGAACACGACGAAGCTGCCCATCGACGACTTGCTGTTCTTGGCGGTCGCTTCTTCGATCTTCTTGATCAGGTCGATGGTGGCGTCATCGGTGCTGCGGGCGAAGATCATGGCGACCGGGCTCTGGCCGTTCTGGCAGAACAGGCAATGCTTCTTGCCGGCCATTTCGCCGTTGATGTTCAGCGGGTGGAACGGGCCGGGGACCTTCTCGCCGACCTGCGGGCCGGACTTGACGGGCTCGGCGGCGAACGCGCTGCTCGCGAAAAGAACCAGGGCAATGGCTGCGGTACGAATCATCTTGATATCCTCTGATGCAAAACGGTTGATTCATGACCGATACACCGGCCATGCGAAATCCTAATCAAACACTCGCCAAGATGTTATAGGGAAACACCAGGGAATGCCGGCGGGAAAGCAACGGCAGCCCCGCAAGAGTCAAGACGCCCGGGGGTTGCCGTGTATTCGGAAGTTTTTTCCGCTCAGCCGGCGGGAGTCGGCCGATCAGCAACTTCCTTCTGAGTCAGCGACTTCAACAGATAGACCGCCAGTTCGTCGCTCGGCAGCAGTTTTACCACCTGCTGGAGGGCGTTGATTGCCGCGTCTCTCGAATCGAGAACCAGATAGTGGTAGGCCAGCAGAAACCGTGCACTCGCGGCCATCGGGTTGGCCCGGCAGTATTCCTCGAGCGCTCGCAGCTGCGCCGTGTAGGTCTTCACGTCAGGGTACAGCGTCTTCATCGTATCCCAGTCCCAGCCCGGGCCGACCGCGAGCACGGCATGGATGACCGCCGCGGCTTCACGGAAGTCCTTCCGTGCGAACAGCACCAGCGCCCGGAACTCGTGAAGCGTCGCGTCACCCGGCAGCAGCGATACCGCCTTGTCGATCTGCTGCTGAGCGGCGTTGTAGTCGCCCTTCATGAACGAAGCACGCGCTGCATCGAGCAGCTTGGCCGCCTCGGGCTCTTGACTCGCATCGGCCGGGGCTTCCGGCGGCTGTGCAATCGGGGCCGGGACGTTTGCATCGTCCGCGGCATACGGCGGTGTATCGTCGTCCTGGATCTGGACCGGTTCCGGCACGGGGATCGGCTGGGAATAGTCGAACACCTGCGTCACGTCGGCCGGAGCAGCATCGTAATACGGGTTGGCGTAAACGACCGTTGGCGCCGTGGCACCCAGCACCAGCCCGGTCGCCAGGCCCGCACCGCCCCATACCCACGGTCGATAGTTCCAGTTGTTCCAATAGCCGTGATGCCAGCCGCCGTACCAGCCGTGGTAGTACGAGTAGCCGGGGCGATAGAAGTTGCCGCCGCGGTTCACGTTGACGTTGTTCGACACCAGCCGCTGGTTGTTGATGGTGTTCGATCGGTTAAGGTTGACGTTATTGCCGGAAATGTTCGTCCGGTTGCCGCCGTTGATAACATTCCCGCTGTTGATGTTCGGCCGATTGCCGATCCCGATGTTCGGCCGGTTGATCGTGTTGTTGCCACCGCCGCCGATGTTCGGTCGGTTGATCGTGTTGTTGCCACCACCGCCGATGTTCGGCCGGTTGATCGTGTTGTTGCCACCGCCGCCGATGTTCGGCCGGTTGATCGTGTTGTTGCCGCCACCGCCGATGTTCGGTCGGTTGATCGTGTTGTTGCCACCGCCGCCGATGTTCGGTCGGTTGATCGTGTTGTTGCCACCACCGCCGATACTGGGCCGGTTGATGTTGTTGTTGCCGCCGCCACCAACGTTCGGTCGGTTGATGTTGTTGTTGCCACCACCGCCGATACTGGGGCGGTTGATGTTGTTGTTGCCGCCACCACCTACGTTCGGTCGGTTGATGTTGTTGCCGCCGCCGGTGTTGGGCCGATTAATGCCGCCTCCCCCACCGCCAAACGAGG
>JBBQII010000154.1:0-7561 GCA_038324795.1 Gemmatales bacterium | reverse complement strand
CAACGTTGACCGCTTACTTCATCCGCGGCTCCTTGGAATTCTACTTCAACGGATCAAACCGGCCCGTCGGCAACGGCGGCGCGTCGTTCAGGTCCGGTTCCGCCGATGCGATGACCGGCTTCACTTTGACCGGGGCCTGCTTCAGCTCCGGGATTTCCACGATCGACACCGGTTCGACGGCCTGCGCCTGCACGATGCCGGTGTTCGACGGCGGTGCCGGCAACCGCGTCATGGGCGGTGGCATGTTCGGGTCGGGCATCGGGTCCGGCGGCGGCGGGGGCGGCGGTTTCGGCGCACCGCCGCTGCCGGGGATCACCTTGAGCTGCGCGCCGGGAACATCGATCGGCGGGGCCTTGGGCGGCGGCTTGCCTTCGTAGTTCTGGTATTCGAGGTACAGCAGCACCGTCGCCCCGACCATCGCCAGGAAGGAGATGGCCAGGAAGCCGGTGTATGCGTCGTTCTTCTTCGGAACAACGTTCTCGTCCTTCGTTGCTGTCTTGGCCGCCATCGCGATTCCCCTTCGTTGAACACTACTTCGGGAAGGTCCGGTTGCCGACATCGTCGCCGACGCCAGGCCGATCCTTGCCGCCCGGCTTGAACTGGCCGACCGACTGCTTGCCGTAGGCCCGCACCACGGTCAGCGTGCCGACCGTGACCTTGCCTTCATTGCGGTAGACCTCGAGGACATGGCCCTGCTTCAACCCGTCATCAGCGCCGATCGAGACCACGATCAGCCCCGCATCGGCAATGCTCGTGACCTTGCCGCGCACATCGAGCGGCGGGCGGTCGGCCGGGACTTCGTTGACGACGCGAACCGTTTCGTGCTTCGCCATGCCGGCGATCACCTTCTCCAGGATCTGTGTTTGTCCGCGCGTCACTTCCGCTTCCGACTTCGCAGCGGCCAACTTCACTTTCAGGTCGCCGGCTTCATCTTTCAGTGTGGCGATCTCCTTGCGGGCCTCTTCCAGCGAACGCTTCAGTGCCAGCGTCTCGTCCGCACGGGCCTGCGCCTCTTTCTCCATGAATCGGCGCATGTCTTCGATCTGGATCAGCACCTTCTGCAGCGTTTCATCGTCCGCGTGAAGGGGGGCCTGCATCGCCAAGGTACAAATCAGGGCGGCAATCACGTTCCGTCGCATGGTCGGCTCCTGCCTGAACTCCGGTCATCCCGTTGGGATGACCGCTAAACGGTCGCTATTTGATGATGAACTCGCTGGCGACGTCGTCGCCGATCGCGGGGCGATAGTTGACTCCTTCGACTGCGGAGAACTGGCCGAGTGCCGTTTGCGGGTCGACGCGGTTGATCGTCAGCGTGCCGAGATAGATCGGCTTCAGCGAGCCTTTGCCGGGAAGCCGATAGACTTCCAACGTCTGGCCGTCCTTGACGCCGTGCTCGAAGCCGAGCGAGATCTGCAGCAGGCGGCCGTCCTTGCCGATCCCGGTGACTTTACCGTGGACCGGTTCATTCGCAGGTTTCCGGCGGATCGCCAGATCGCCGCGCGGGGCGTTGATCGCTGGTTGAATGTCGCCGAATCGGCCGCTGCGGAACAGGTTCAGGTCGTCCTGCAGCTTCTTGCAGCGATGCTCGAACGCGTCGGCCTGCAGTTTCGACTGCACCAGCGCGGCCCGGGCTTCGTCCAGTTCGGCTTTCAGTGCCTGGTGTTCGGCCTCCATCTGCTGCAACTGCCGGCGCATTGTTTCCACATCGCGCTTGAGAATCGCGTTCTCGTCGGCCCGACCGGCCGACCAGAGCAGACAGAGGGTGCAAAGACTGATCAGTTCACGTTGCATCGGTCACTTCCCTGCCGATAGTTGGAATCCGTTCCCGCCGTCGGTCAGCGACTGCCGAGGCTCGTGGAAACGACGTCGTTTTCCTTGGGCAGCCGTTCATCGGGCTTGGCGAACGGCTTGGGGTAGAACTGGCCGACGGCCTGCTTGGGCTCGGTCCGGCTGACGACGAGTTCACCCAGGTACAGCGAATTCTTCGGGTTCTGGTTGTCCGGGCGATAGATCAGCAGCTTGTTCCCGGCCGAGATGCCCGAGTCGCTGCCGATGTTGATGACCGTCAGCCCGCTGGTGGCAACCGCTTTCACCGTGCCGTACACGTCGCGCGGAGCGGGTGTCGGATCCGGCTTCAGGATCGATGCGGTACTGGATGCCCCGGCCCCACCCAGCGAGTTGATCTTGTTGACCAGCTGGGTGTTGTTTCTTTCGACTTCTTCCAGGCGTTCGAGCAACCGCCGGGCCTTCTGCGTCTGGGCGTTCGCTTCGATTTCCTTGTTCTGTGCATCAAGGCGGGCAGTGTTCAGCAACTGCTGGGTCTCGAGCACCTTGCCGCGCTGAGCCTGGGCGTCAGCGGTCAGCGTGCCGCGCTCGGCCTTCAGCGTGTCGACCTCGCCGCGCAGCGTGGTGTTGATCCCCTGCTCCTTCGAGATTTCCTCGGTCTTCTTGTCGATCGTGCCACTGAGATCCCGGTTGGACTTCTTCAGATCGTCGCGTTCTGCCGCCATGGCCAGGTTGACCTTACCCAGCGAATCGATCTGGTTGTCGCGACTTTTGACGTCGGATTCGTGCGCCAGTTTCTCGGTCTTGTAAGCCGCTTCCGCGACAAGGGCGGAGTTGCGTGCCTTCTCGTACTCCGCGGCCCAACGGGTCCGCGACGTGAAGATGAGCACGATCATCGCGGCCACCGCGAGGCTCATGAGCAGGTTCAGGAAAACGAGAATTTTGCCGACGGATGTCATGATCAATCTCCCCCCGCGGCGGAAGTCAGTTCTTCCGCCACCATGTTCGCGCGCTCATCCCCCGACTGATGCATGAGCGGTATAACGCCGTGAACATTCCTGTCAACGGGAGTTGCTGATACATCAGTGCGTCCCCATCTTACCGCAATGGTCGGGGGCGGGTGCAATTTATGCGAAACCCCGCGCTCCGCTGCGCGTCGCGGCTAAACGGGGCGCTTGTCAGTTCCCCTTGTCCCCGTCGCGCTTCTGGTAGTACTCGATGAGCCGGGCGATGCTCGCTTGCAGGGCGTCGCGGCGCTTGATGAACAGCTGGGCATCGGCCCGGCGGTTCGTCACGAAGTCTTCCAGGTAGATGCGTTCGAGATCGGCATCCTCGGCAATCTCGTCCTGCTCCTTGATGCGCGTCCGCAACCCCTTCATCTCCGGTGTGCCGTTGATGATGTTGGTCGCGATGACGTGCTTCTTTTCCAGTTGCAGAATGTCCGCCTGCAACTTGACCATTTCCCCGGCGACGGCCTCGATGCCGTCGCGGTAGACCTGCTGTGCTTTCGCACTTTCGGTCCCCTGCTTGACCTTCACGGGCGTCCGGCCGGTGACCATGTCGATCTCGACGCTCTTACCGGTCGGGTCGAGCTTCAGTTCCTGCACCGGGGCGTCGACGCCATTGCCGTCGAGCGTTCCCTTGCGGACCAGTTCGATCTGCGTACGGTAGAACTCGCGCCGGCGCGCCTGCTCGGCCTCGAGCGGCAGCAGGCGGTCGTACTCGTTGATCCAGCGGTCGTTGGCGCGGTTGATCGCAGTCTGGTACAGCTTGGTGTTCTCGATCGCGACGCCGACGCGCGTGGCCGTCACCTTCGGCTGTTCCGGCGTCGTCACGAACCCCATCTTCTGGGTGTAAATGGCGACAGCCAGCATCAGGCAGAAGAAGGCGCCCATGCCGTAGATCAGCACGAATGTCTTGCCGAGAAAGTTCATGGTCGGTCGCCTCAATCGTTGTCCCATCGGGACGTGCGCTGAACGGGTGCACTATTTCTTCTTCGGAATCTCAAGATCACGCAGCTTGAGCTCCAGGCCCACGAGCGCGTCCTGGGCGTTGCCGAGCGCCTGCGTGATCTGGAACAGTTCATCCACCTTGGCTTCCAGGGAAGTTAGTGCCACGCGGGCCTTGGCGGTCGATGCCGCCAGGATGTCTTCCTGCTTCTTCTGCTCGACCAACTCCTTATCGAGTTGCGCTTTCGAGATCACCAGCTTGTCCTCTTCGCGTTTCTGTTCGCCCTGCCGCACGTCGAGAATGCCCGCCAGGGCGATCGTCTCGCGGACGACGTCCTGGTATTCCTTCGTGAACAGGTCCTGCTCGGCACTCATGCGTGTGGCCACATCGTCGGCAATGCGCTGCAGCTGGGTCGCCTGTTCGTCGACGATCAGCCCGTATGCCTGAAGCCCGACGACGGCCGCGACGCGGTTGTGCCAGAGCATGCGGTTTTCGAGATACGCTTCGTCGCCCGACTGCATCTTGTAATCCGGATTCGCCGTCAGCGAAGCCGCGAGCGGTTCCGGCACAATGAACGTGCGATACCAGATGTCGCGCAGCGATTTCGTCGGTGCGACATGGGAATCGAGATGGTAAAGCAGGTGCGCGATCTTGCGCCGCTGCTCTTCGGCCGCGCGGACCGGCTTCAGCCCCAGCAGTTTCGTGCGGGCCGAGGCCACTTCGTCGGGCAGGTCGTTTGTTGAAGGGGCGGCCAGCGCCTCTTCGAAGTAGATCTTCAGCAGTGCCGTCGCCGCCGTGTTGATCAGCGTGTCGCGAACTTCGGTGTCTTTGGCCTCGTCACCTGACGGCGGTGCGGGGGTCATCAGACTGACGATGGCCGCCAGCGAGTCCTTCTCCGCCTGCGTCTGTGCCCGGGTGTCCATCAACTCGATGAGCTTGGCGCGGGCGGCTTCGACCTTCTCGCGCGCGTCGAGCGGGTTGGTCGCCAGCTCGGCAACCAGCGGCAGCAGATTCGCGGCATTCGCATGGCGGATGCCGTTGTCGCCTTCGAGCATGCCGATCAGTGTTTCGCGGTTGGCGGCCAGCTTTGCCGTATCGGGCATCAGCGCGTCCATGTCCGCCTGCGTCAGCCGCAGAGCGTCGAGGAGACGGTCGCGGTCGGCATTGGCGGGCGGCTTATCGAAGGCTTCCCCCGTCGGCGGGATGGCCGGGGCCGGGGGGTCGGGGGCGATGTACGCCACTTCGGACAGAGCCCAGGCGGCCAGTGCCTTGCGACCCGCCTGAGCCCGCTCCGCGATCTCATCGGGGGATTTGTTCGGCTCGTAGCCGATCAGCGTTTCGCCCAGGGCGGCCATCGCCTGGAGGGCCGATTGCTGCGGCGCGGTCTGCCCGAGGAACGCCAGCTCACGCCGGGCCAGCGTCCGCCGATTATCGATCGGGAAGTCCCGCAGCAATGCGTAGATGCCTTCACGGGCATAGTTGCGGCCCAGATTCAACAGCAGGATCAACTGTCGCAGTTGGCGTTCGGATTTGCCGAGCGCATCAAGGTCGGCGAAGACGATCTGTTGTACGCGTTTCACTTCGTCGACCTGATTGGCGACGACCTGACCGCCCTTCACACCCAGAACGGCACCGCCCGGCGGGATCAGTTTCTGCAGCTTGGCCTTGGCGATCTGCTCTTCGCGGAACTCGCCATACTGGAAGGGGAACGGCACAAAGTCCGGGTCCGCATCCGGCTCGGCGGCCGGGGCGGTTACGGGCAGGCCGCGATTGACCAGTTCCTGCTTCATGGCGGCGTACTGCCACGCCGAGCGCGCGTTCATCACCTGCATGGCGAAATAGACGAACGCCCCGGTAGCGGCAATGTTCAGGACGACGAGCAGGTAGCCCCAGATACGCATGACTGCTGTACTCCGACGGAGACGCGGGCCTGTCGGGGCCGGCATCATCCAATCCGCACCATTTCTCTAATGCTTCATTCTGACCGATTCTACCTGGCTTGACAAGCAATCCCGATGGGCGGGACAGGATTGCGCGCTCCCCCGAAAGTGTGGCAGGGAATATAGGAATTACGCCGAAGCGCGGGATTATGTGCTAAGAACAGGTTGAACGTCTACTAGAGAATTGACGATCACTTGGCCCACCGGAAGATTTCACAAGATTCCGTCCGCTTTCCAAAGTAGAATGTTGTGGAACATCGCCCGTCTTTGCAGACACCCCCGCCCGCGGCGGGTGCCCGTTATCAGGATGATCCCACTCGCAAAGTTTCGCACATAGATCCGCCCGTATACCGGGCAGGAGACCGAGGGATGCCCCCGCTGGATACCTCAAAGCAGATGCTCCAACAGATCGGCAACTACGATGTCGTCACCAAGTTGGCCGAGGGCGGCATGGGGGCCGTCTACAAGGCCCGCAACCGCACCAGCGGTGAACTGGTGGCCATCAAGGTGCTTCCCGCCAGCACGGCCAAGAACCCGGTGCTGCTGAAGCGCTTCAAGCTGGAATTCGACGCCGCCCACCAGCTGGATCATCCGAACATTGTCCGGGCGATCGAATACTGCGGGGTCGGGCCCTCCCCTTTTCTGGTGATGGAGTTCGTCGACGGCGAGTCGCTGGGCCAGCGAATCGAACGTGACGGCGCGCTCACGGAAGAGGAATCGATCCGCCTGCTCGCGCAGGTCTGCCAGGGGCTGCATCGCGCCCACAAGAACCGGCTGATCCACCGCGACGTCAAGCCGGACAATATCATGATCACGCAGGACGGCATCGCCAAGCTGACCGACCTGGGTCTGGTGAAAGATGCCGACAACGAGATGAACCTGACCCGCACCGGCCGGGGACTGGGCACACCCCACTTCATGGCCCCGGAACAGTTCCGTAACGCGAAGAATGCCGACATCCGCTGCGATATCTACTCGCTGGGCGCCACGCTGTACATGATGGTCACGGGTGAGGTTCCGTTCGGCAAGGTCGGCCCGCTCGACTGCTGGATGAAGAAGATCCGCAACGACTACATTCCGCCGCGTAATCTGAACCCGAACCTCTCCGACCGTATGGACTGGGCGATCCGCCGGGCCATGAGCGGCGATCCGGAGAAGCGCCCCGCGTCATGCCGGGAGTTCGTCGAAGACCTGACCGGCGTCACGCTGCGGCAACCTTCCGCGGTGAAAGAAGCCGAGCAGCAGGCCGTCATCGATATCTGGTATCTGGTCTACAAGGACGAGACGGGCGAAACGCATACTGTGAAGGGAACAACAGACGGCATCCGCCGGGCGCTGAAAGAGCAGCTGCTGGGCGATGCGTCGAACATCCGCGCCTGCCGCACCAAGGCCGGCCCGTTCCAGACGCTGAAAGATTTCCCCGAGTTTCGCGATATGGTCGTCGAGCCGGCCCCGATGCCGCCGACCAACAACAACGCCGGCACCACCACGGCCTCGGCCAACGCGACCCCGGCGAACAGCACGCCGAGCCGGGTATCCGGCAAGTGGAAGCCGGCCAAGACGCAGTCGAAGGCCGACCCGGACACCATTGACCTGAACCAGCGACCGCGCACCGCCAGCCGCGAACGGCCCGCTTATCAGCAGAACGATCCGAATATGTCCGGCCCCAAGCCGCATATCAAGATGCAGCAGGAATCCAGCCTGGGCACCATCAAGGTCGTGCTGCTGATGCTGCTGATCGCCAGCGCGACCGCCGCCATCGCGGCACTGCTGTTGCCGAAGATCATGTGATCTGCGAAACGCCAACGAGCCGCGACCGTGAGGGAGCGGGGGCAGTTAAGCCCCGCGCCCACCCGGGCGCGGCACGTTTAAGGCGCCATGCGGCG
>JBBQII010000153.1:0-7565 GCA_038324795.1 Gemmatales bacterium | reverse complement strand
GCGCTGCTGCAATTCTTCCCATGTCAGCGCACTCGATCGGTTCCGCCAGTCCTTGCCGGCCAGCGAATCGGGCAACGGGATCGGGTAGACACGATGGCTGACGTCCGCCCCGACACCCTGCTTCTCGCCCACGACAGTGCAACGGCCCATATCGACCAGCACCTGGTTGTTCACCGGGTCGACGCGCAGTTGTGCTTCGCGCGTCCGTGCCACCACTTCATAGCCCGGAACCTTGTCGAGCCGCTTCTTGAACACCACATCGAGCAACCGTTTCCCCTGCACTTCACGCACGTACATGACGTACTGCATGCCGGGTTGACGCAGCGCGCCGTCGCGCTTGATCATGCCGTAAAGCACTTCTTCAGCATCGGCCATCAGTTTTTCGCGGAGCATTCGCTGGGTGCGCGGAATCAAGTCGTAGTAGAGGGCCATCGTCGCCGTGGATGCGAAGATGCCGAGCATCAGTGCCGGCTTGATGATGCTCAGGATGTTGACCCCGGCTGATTTCAGAACGATGATCTCGTTGTCGTGCGCCATGCGCCCGTAGACGACACAGGTGGCGAACAATGTCGTCGCCGGGATCGTGTATGGAAGCATGTTGGGAATCAACAGCGGAATGATCGAAACGACCTGCCCGAATGACAGCCCGCGGTTGCCGGCTTCCTGCAGCAGTCCCGCAAGCAGGAACAATCCCGTCAGCGATGTGAGCGCGAGCAGGAACACCTTCAGCAGTTCCGTGAAAATCAGGCGGTTGATAATGCTGCCGTACACGGAACTCTCCTGGCACCTTACTTCAACCGGTCGATCACACGCTTGACCGGATCGACAATCCCCGGTACCGGTTCGGCCCGGTAGTCGAGTTTGCCTTCCAGATCGCCCGTGACCTTGATCTTCAGGAACTTACGGCTGATAGCCCCTGTCCAGTCTCCCGGCAAGGCGAACATTTCCTTCATCTTGGTCCAGACCGGGTAGAACTCGAAGCGGACGTCGCTGCCGTCCATCTTCATCTCCCCCTCGCCCCCCAGACTGACGGCATTGCCGATCAGATCAAGCTGGCCGAACTTCAGCCGGTCGCCACGGATGTAGAACGAGGCGTGCGCTTCTTCGAACCCTGTATCGTCCGGAACCCGCAGTTTGACTACCTTGATCAGGTTCAACATCACCGGCAGGTTCAGCATCTTGCCGTTGGGCACGTCGATGGTGCCGCCCCCCTGCATGGTTAACTTCCCGGTTCGCTCATCGGGCCGATTGGTGAGATAGATCTGCGCATTCGCTAATCCTTCCAGGCGCGCCTTTGGCGGCAACTGATGCTCGCGGGCAATCTCGCTGAGCCGGATGCGGGCCGCATTCAACTGCAGCGCGTAGCGCGTGGGCGAATCCATCATCACCCACGCTTCACCGCCGACTTCACCGCCGTAGAGTTTCCCGCGGATGTTCGGAACGCTGAGTATGTCCGGCTGACGAGGGTCGACTCGCAACGAGGCGTTGATTGCCTCCATCGGCTGCTTCGCCACGTTCGCCTTATCGAATTGCAGGTTGCCGCGCACCGCCCCGAGCCGGTCGCCTTTGTAAAGCCCCCACGAGGCAACCGACCCGTGCACATTCTCCCAATCGATGCCCGTGTTCAGGGAGGCACCCGCCAGCACCAGTCGGCCATCCCAATAGATCGTGGGCAGAATCGGTTTCGACAATGGCCGCATGGCGACTGCTTCGTTTGCCGGGGGCTCCTGGCTGCGCACCACTCCGGGCAGATCGCGCGGAATGAACGGCCCCGGCTGTTCGTCGATCACCAGGCGGGATGCCTGCAGGGCCATCGGCCCTTTCAAGGCCAGCCCTTCACACGCGGCACGCAAGCCGGGCGACAGGGCATCCAGAAATTCACGGTCGATCACGAGTGGGTTGACACGCAGGTCGTGCAGGTCGGCCCAGTAGCCGCCGCTGGGGCGGAATAGGACTTCCGCCGTCGGCAGCGTGATCTCCGAGCTTGCGTGCTTCGCCTTAAAATCGCGGATATCGACCCGGCCTCTTGCATAGTCCACTCGCCCGGCCAGATCGTGCATCAACAATGGAAAGAATGTCGGCTTCACCTGCCCGCCGGCGAACGCCAGGCTCAACTCCAAGTCGTCCGCGGGGTTCAGTATTACTTGCGGGTCCGAGTGCACGAACAGCTTGGTCCGCACGTTGACGTTCACCCTTCCCGACGGTGCAAACTGCCGCCAGGCATTGTCGACGTGGATGGCTGACAAGGCCTGCAGCATGTCGTCGTCGAGTGCCAGAGATTCGCAATCAATTGCCAGTGAAAGATTGCTGCCGCCCGGCGCGGGGTCTTTCCGGCCACTGCCTCGCAACTGGCTGCCGTTGCGGCTCGCGCGGAAGTTGTGGAACTCGAGCGTCGTGCTGTCGCCGTTCGGCTGCGGCTCGGCCGGCTGGTCTTTTACTCGCGGCAGCCGCGTTGGCCGGTCGGGCACTGTCTTGACGATCAGTGTGCCGGTCATCTTCTCAAGCGGGTACGGAAACTGCTCGTACGTCATTGACGCATCATGCACGTTGATGGTGAAAAGATTGGCAAACACCTCAGGCCCGTAGTCCCGGCGGATCTGCTCGTTGTGCTTGATGACCGCGGTGAAGTCGCCGGTCGCGCGGGCATGGAGTTGTCGCAGAAGTGCCGGCTGATCGTCGGGCATGGCGTTGATCAGGTCATCATCGAGCGTGATGTTCTTTCCGGCAATCGTCAGGTTCACGTCCGCATTTGGATGCATGCCGCGGATCGTCCCGCGGATCGACACGGTGCTGCCGGCCCCGTCGGCCAGCAGGTCGATCTCGACATGGTCCAGTTCGCCCTCTCCGGCGGTTTGGATCACCCGGCCGCGCACGTTTTTGAGCGGATAAGGGAAACCGCGATAACGGGCCGACATGCCGGCCGGGTCGAGTACCATGCGCTTGCGCGAGAGCCCATCGGCCCGCTGATACGTGAACTGCATGCTCATCAGTCCGGCCGGATCGAACATCTCGCGGATCAATTCCCCCGGGCCGGGGACCATATCGAACAGGGCGGGCGAGACAGTGATGTTCGTCGCGGCAATATCAAGCAGCCGCAGCCGGCGTTCGATGTCGTCGCCCGCGGCGCTGACGGGTGACGGCATTGATTCATGGGCAGGGAGGTCAAGCGAAACGGTGATCAGCCCTTCGCCCATACGGGCAGTGGCCTTGTCGATGGTGATGTCGCCGTTGCGACTGCGTACGATCGCTTCGATATGTTCGAGCGGCATCGGGAGCTTCGGGTGGGCGAACCTCCCCTGCTGCAACGTGAACTTCAGATCATGATACAACGTCGGCGTCGGACCGAGGCGGTAGACGAGTTCCATATGCGCCGAAGCCCGACCACTGAGCGCAACAACCAGTTCCGCCAAGTCGGGACAGCAAAGCTCGACCGCGGGTGCGACGTCCGACCCCAGCGGAATCGCCGACAAGTTAAGTGATCCGGCAAAACCGGTGCGCTTGTCGAACTTGCCGGAGAATTGGAACGGGCCGGACGGCTTGCCATTGCCGGCGATCTGGAACTGGATCACCGGCAGCGGGTCGTTGATAATGGTGGCGTCGACGTCTTTCCATTCGCCCAGCGGCTTGTCGCTGATCGTGCGGTCGATCAACGTGATGTTGGCCTGGTGCAGTAGAAAGATCGGCAGCGGATCGTCGTCGGTAGGCGGTTTGACGATTTCGAGGAAGGTCCATTTTCCGTCTTTGTCGCGCTCGAGAATCAGCGTTGGCTTGAACATCTCGACCTTGCGGACGACCAGCCGGCCCTCATTCAGTTTCTCTTTATCGTGATGCAGTACAGCGTGCGGCACATGCAGAATCGGCGTGCGCGTCGGGTCATCCCGGCGAATCAGTTTCAAATCGGTGACGGTCACACCGCCGAGCAGTCGCAACCGGGCCGAGTGTACTTCGACGTCCGTGCCGTAGAAGCGGGCAATGAGTTGACTGGTCACCTGTGAACGAATGAACTCAGGCCGCATCCAAACGTAGAGAACAAGCGCACCGGCAGCGAGGACCACCAGGGCCAACGCCAACATGCCGCGCAGGATCCACTTCCACGAAGCCATCCGGGCTTCTCCAGCTTGCCTACTTCGCCCTCGTCTACAAGTGCGGCGGAGCATAGAGTCAATGGTCGATCAGGTCAAGAGATCTGGCGACGCAGCACTTGGCAGATTGAAAAAACGAACCTGCCCTATCTTCGCATTGTCACTAACCCCATAAAATGTTAACAAATCATTGTTTCCGCCTGTGTGCCGTGTCTGTTCAAGAGATGACCATTCATGCCAGCCGACTTTCTTTCGATCCTTGATGACAGAATTCTGATCCTTGATGGCGGCATGGGGACCAGCCTGCACAAGTACAAACCCACCGATGCCGACTGGGGCTACGGGCCCGATGGCAAATCGCTGATGAACCTCTCCGACGTGCTGGCTCTTAGCCGGCCGCACTGGATCCGCGAGATTCACGAAGGCTACTTCGCCGCCGGCTGCGACGCGGTCGAGACCAACACGTTCAACAGCAACGTGATCGGCCTGGCCGAGTTCAAGATGACCGATCAGCTCGACATGCTGAACCGGGCCAACATCCGCATCGCCAAAGAGGCGGCCGCCAAGTTCGCCACGCCGCAGCGGCCGCGCTTCGTCGTCGGCTCCATCGGCCCGGGCACAAAGATGCCCTCGCTGACCGACCCGGCCATCTGGGTCGATTTCGACACCATGGCCAACGCCTACCGCGATCAGATCCGCATCATGATCGAAGAAGGCGTCGATGCGATCCTGATCGAAACCTGTTTCGACATCCTCGAAGCCAAGATCGTCGCCATCACCGCCATTGAAGAGATGAAGAAGGCCGGCAAGCGCCTGCCGTTGATGGTGCAACTGACGATCATCGATCAGAACCAGAAGATGCTTCCCGGGACCGACATCCCGACCGGTTTGGTCGCCCTCGAAGGCATCGACGAAATCGACGTCATCGGTATGAACTGCGGTGTCGGCCCCGACTTGATGCTCTCCAGCATGCGGCACCTGAGTCAGTTCAGCAAGAAGCGGCTCAGCGTACTGCCGAACGCCGGCCTGCCCGAGACGCGCGACAACGAGGCTTACTTCCCGCTTGACCCCGAACCGCTGGCCGAGTGGCTGGACCAGTTCGTTCACGAGTTCGGCGTCAGCATCATCGGCGGCTGCTGCGGCACGACGAAGGAACACATGAAAGCCGTCTGCGATCGGCTATACGGCAAGAAGCCCGTTCCCCGGCAGATAACATACGTGCCGGCCGTCAGCAGTTTGCAAGGCTGGCAGGAACTGCTGGTCGAACAGCGGCCATTGCTCGTCGGCGAGCGCACCAACACCAACGGCTCGCGCAAGTTCAAAGCACTGCTGGAGAAAGAAGACTGGCACGGCCTGGTCGAGATGGCCCAGGAGCAGGAGCGCGAAGGCGTCCACATTCTCGACGTGTGCGTCGATTACGTCGGCCGGGACGGCGTGCGCGACATGAAGGAAACGGTGAAGCGCTACAATGCCGTGCTCACCAAGCCGTTGATGCTGGATAGCACCGAAGTGCCGGTGATCGAAGCCGCCCTGAAGCTGTGCAGCGGCAAGGCGATCATCAACTCGATCAATCTCGAAGACGGCCGCAAGACGCTCGACCCCAAGACGATCCTGGCCAAGAAGTACAACGCGGCACTGGTGGCTCTGACGATCGATGAAAAGGGTCAGGCCGACACTGCCGAGTGGAAGTTCGAATGCGCCAAGCGCATCTACGACATCGTGGTCCACGAATACGGCATTCACCCCTCGGACCTGATGTTCGACCCGCTGGTCTTCCCGGTCAGCACCGGCCAGGAGCAGACGCGCAAGTCGGCCATTGCCACTTTTGAAGCGATTCGGCGAATCAAGAAAGACCTGCCCGGGGCGCTCACGCACGTCGGCCTGTCCAATTGCTCGTTCGGGCTGGCCCCGTATACCCGGCAGGTGCTCAACAGCGTCTACCTGCACTACGCACTCGAGTACGGACTCGACTCGGCCATTTTGCACGCTGCCAAGATCATGCCGCTGAACAGCATCGACCCGGAGGGGATGGAACTGTGCCGGCGGCTGTTGTTCGACGAACGCACGTTCGACTCGGCCGGCAACTGCGATGAAGACCCGCTGCAACTGCTCATCGAGCACTATGCCGACAAGAAGACCATCAGCAAGAAGGGCCAATCGCTGGGCGACACCGTGGAAGAGCGGCTGAAGCAGGCGATCATTCAGGGGCGTCGCGAATCGCTGTTTGCTGACCTGGAACTGGCGCGGGAAACGTACAGCCCCCTCGACGTCATCAACAAGATCCTGCTCTCGGGCATGAAGGTTGTCGGCGAATTGTTCGGCAGCGGCCAGATGCAGTTGCCGTTCGTGCTTCAGTCGGCCGAGGTCATGAAGGCGTCGGTCGCCTACCTCGAACAGTACATGGAAAAGGTCGAGGGGGCCGAGAAGGGGAAGATCATCCTGGCCACCGTGAAGGGCGACGTCCACGACATCGGCAAAAATCTCGTCGACATCATCCTGACCAACAACGGCTACAAGGTCTACAACCTGGGCATCAAGCAGCCGATCGAGAACATGATCGCGGAGTTCCAGAAGGCGAATGCCGACGCCATCGGCATGAGCGGCCTGCTGGTGAAATCGACGGTCATCATGAAGGAAGACCTGCTGACGATGAACGAACGCGGCGTGGGGCCGCCGGTCATTCTCGGCGGGGCCGCTCTGAACCGCAAGTACGTCGAACAGGACCTGCGCTCGCTGTACAAGGGGCAACTCTTCTACGGCGAGGATGCCTTCGACGGCCTGCGCATCATGGATCAGATTGTTGCCCGCAAGAAGATCGAGAAGGTCGGCAGCGCGGCCCTCAAGGGGGTGGCCGCCGTCCGGCGGATGCCCGAGCGTCCGGTCACCGAGCGCAACGAGATCAGCCTGCCGGCCGATTGCTGCCCGACGCACAAGGCGGCACGCGAAATATGGAACGGCATCCGCCGGGTCGAGAAGGCACCCAACATCCCGGCCGCGCCTTTCCTGGGCACGAAGATCCTGACCGACATCAGTGTGACCGAACTGTTCGACTACATGAACGAACGCACGCTGATCGGCACGCAGTGGCAGTTCCGCAAGAACAATGTCGACCCCGCGGTGTACGAACGGCAGATGCAGGAGACCGCGTATCCGGCCCTGAAGCGATTCAAGGCGATGGCCCTGGCCGAGGACATCATGCGCCCGGCCGTGGTGTACGGCTTCTTCCCCTGCGGCAGCGACGGCGACGACCTGATCATCTTCGAGGAAGACGGCAAGACGGAACGCCTGCGCTACACTTTTCCGCGCCAGGACTTCGGCGAGTTCCTGTGCCTGAGCGACTTCTTCCTTCCCGCCAACCCGCATGCGACCGACGTCATCTCCTTCATGGGCGTGACGATGGGCGACGAGGTAAGCCGGCGCGCGAAGGAATTTTTCGATGGCGACAAGTACATGGACTATCTGTACCTGCACGGCATGGGCGTC
>JBBQII010000152.1:0-7580 GCA_038324795.1 Gemmatales bacterium | reverse complement strand
ATTCAATGGTGCCACGCAGTTCCACCTGCCGGGGACCGATGTCCGCCAGCGTCTCCTGCGTCGCGCGCACCGCCTGGGCATCCGGCCGAACAACCGCCCGCAGCACAATGGGTTCCGACTTGATCGACTTCCAGGCGCGCTTGACCGGGCCCGCCGCGCGTTCGAGCGCCAACGGTCGCCAGACGTCGCGAAGGAACGTGTCAGCAGGGATTTCGTTCGCGCCTTTCCGCTCGATCTCGTCGACGGTTTCCAACCCCGTCAGCCGCAAGGCGGCGTAGCGTTCCGCTTCGGTCACCCCCTGGGCGACCAGCATTTCCAGGGTGAGCCGCGTGGCGGGCGGCTTCAACGGTATCGCTTCGATGAACAGGCGCACGGTGCCCGTCAGCGAGCCCTGCAGGTCGACTTTCAACACACGGTTGGGGGCAAGCGTCCATAGGCGTACCCACACCGGCGGCGAGCCGACCGGCGGCGTCTCCGGCCGCACATCAACACGGGTGATGGCGAGCCCGGCGGGAACCAACACGTTGAATGCGGAGACGTTGCCCTGACTGATGCGGTACTCAATGGCCGACTTCAGCGTATTGCCCCGGGGCGACAGTTCCCACAGGCCTGCCTCCAACGTCTTCACCACGGGGGCCGCCTCGGCAGTGCCCTCCCTGAATCGCAGTTGCACGGTGCGCGTTCTGCCCAGGTCGGCCCGCAACACGCGTCCATCGTCGGCATGCGACTGCGCTCCGCGCCAGTTAATCGCGCGGACCTGGCTCGCGGAAGCAGGGGCGGTGAAGTCGAGTTCCGCGATCGGCACATCGGGAGTGGTGAAGCGGATCTCGCGGTCCGGGTTGCCGGGCGTCACAGTGACCGAGAAGCGCACGTCGATGCGGTGCTCGCCGCGCCCGGCGATATCGATCGCGATCTTGTCGGTCCCCACCGGCTTCGGGTACGCGGCCGCGCCGTCGAGCAGCACTTCGCGCAACCGTACGTCGCCGACCGGTAATACGATGGTTGCCCGCTCGGCGAAGACGATCATCTCGTAACGAGCTTCAAACTCCGCCTGACGGTCGACGTCCGCCCGGCCGGTGAATCTCGCGCGAAGGATCGCGGCATCAGTCAACGCCAGCTTAGGTCGCGAAAGTGCTGTCAGCCGCTCGAGCAACTCCGGCGGGGCGAGCACGCTGCGCGGTTCATCCTCCTTGCCGACCGCCGGCAGCAGGTAGACCGTGGCAGGCACCGGTGGTGCCTGTGCCTGAGCGGCCAGCGCGATGCTCAGCAAGATCGCGCCGGCGGCCGACGTCTTCGACAACCGCGATGGCCTGGCGGATGCGACAGTTCTGGCATCGGCGAAGCGGACATGCCGACGGCAGATGCACGCGAGGCTCACCAGCAGCAGCGCGACGAACGGCCCGGCGGCGACGCCGCTGAACGCCGGCGGCAGGCCGGCCAGCAACGCTCCTGCCAGCAAAAGTAGCACGAGTGCAATCATCAAGGCAGCGCGGCCGCGACCACGCACCGCCAGCAGCCCGAACCCGGCGATGAGTACCGCGCCCACCCAGCCGGCGCGAGTGAACCGATCGGCCCGGGCGACGATGATCGATTGAACATGGCCTGGATCGCGCATCTGCCAGGCCGTCCAACCGGGACCGTCGCCGCCCAGTCGGGCGGTGAGCGAGATCGGTTGATCGGGAAGCTGCATCCAGTCATCGACGGTGCGAAACCGGCCCGAGTCGTCGCGCCCTGTGAGGGCGGCGCTGCGAACGGCCGAGCGGATCGATTCCGGCAGGGCGGTGCTGCCAGCACCATCAGATTTCCACAGACTGTACTCCCGGGGCGATGTGAGCACCTGCCCGGTCGGCGTGCTGACGAGTACCAGGCCCAGCGATTCGAGCGTTGGCCCGGCGACTGGCGTCGTCGCACGGATGTCGAGGTCCGCGAGGGCGTGCAAGTCGACGATCGGCTTTTCGGGCATCGTCGTTGTCGATGATAGAATCTGGTACAGCGACCGCGGGGTGGCAGGGCCTTTCGGTTGTTTGCCCTGCGCCTCGCCGAATGGCCGTTCGCGAAACTCGCTCGCCGTGGGAATAAGTTCATCAGCGACAGGAAGAGACAGTGGGCGATTGACGGCAGGTCCTCCCGGCAACCGGATCATCGCGTGCGGCTGCGACGGCAATACGCCGGGCGGCAAACGCCATTCGATCGTCGGCGGAGGGCAGGACACCGGCAACGTCGGCAACGTGGTCCGCAGTTCAGTTGTCCACGACCAGGGGGGGATGATTTGGCGGTAGAGAAGCTCAACGGTCGCCGTTGCAGGGAATGCGGGAATGGGGATGGCCAGTTTGCCCGGCCCATCGCGTTTGATCAGTTCGTCGTCGATTTCACGGCCGTTGACGGTCGCCCTCAGGAACTGGCAATCTTCGGCCAATTCAACTGCAAAGTATGGGGCGTTCGGATCGCGGATCGTGAAGCGCCAGGCATGCATCGCCGTTGAATCGGGCTGCATCACGGCAATGACGCGCGCGTCGTCGATCGCCGTCGTTCGTTCGGTCGTCGGTATGGATACGTCTGAGCGGACCGGTGCGGGTACCTGTTTCGCTTCAGGCGTTTCAGCGGGGCCGGTCGAACTCAGCAACAATGGTCCCGCGGGCGGCAGTCCGACGAAGCGGCCTTGCCATGCCAGCGCAGGCGACTGTTCAGGGGGCGGACCTTGTTGTTCGTCGGCATCGGTCAGCGCCGGCCCGGATGCCCGAAACAGGGGGCCGACCTGAATGCTGTAGACGCCGCTGCGCAACGCGGCACCGACGGGCACGACATCCGGAAATGCGAGCGTCAACGCTTTGCCGGGCATCGTGCGCGGGCCAGGCTGAGACAAGCGGACGGTGAATTCAGCGGTGCCGCCAATGGTGACAGGCCGGGCGAGTTCGACGATTGCCTGCGGTGCCGTCGGGGTAGCCTGTGTCCATGTCAGGCCCGGTTCGCCGGGGGCGCTTTCAATGCGTTCGACCTCCCAACCGACGGGGATCTGCAAGGTAAGTGACGTCAGTGACCCGTGCCGAACGTCGAGCATCAATCGCGAGGCCAGCGTCGAACGCTCACTGCCGATCGAAAAGTCGATCGACTGTCGGACGCGAAAGTCGGTTTCACGCATGCGGAACCGGGCCGAGGGACGCGTCGCGGCCATCTGCCCATCGGGAAGCGGCCCCGATTCCACGTCGAGCAGATGATCCTTATCGGCCGTGAACTCACTCGATTTCAGCGTGAATGTCCCGGGTTTCCACTCCGTCAGCCGCAGTTCGGGGCTGATGCGAATGCTCAACTTCTCCCCGCGCGGCACCGCGCCGACCAGATTCACGCCGGGGCTCGTCCATGGTTGCGCGAGCGAGAAAGTCGGCACGGTCCCGGTGATCCGCAACTTTCCGTCGCTTTGCGATGACGCCAGTTGCACCCGGGCACGCTTGCGGCCGTTGACGGGCACTTTGACGGCTGTCCATTTCAGGGGAGCATCGCCAGTGATGTCCGTGATTGTCAACTCGGGGTCGTAGTCGAGAACCAGGTCGGTGACTTCGCCATTCAAAGCGCGGAAGGCGATGGCCGCCTCGCAGTGGACCAACGTCGGCTGCACGTCCTGCTTCGCGGCGACGCTGAATTCGATGACCGGTCGTGGCAGTGTCGTGCTGGCAGCGGGCCGGACGATGATTTCGAGATGCGTCAAGCCGCCGAAGGCGATACGCCAGGTACGCGTTTCGCCGTCGTCGTCGAGCGCCGGCTCCTGCTGAACCACCGCGTCATCCTGCGGCAGGATCGGTCGAAACCGGGCCGGCAGTTCCAATTCGAGCGTGGCGGCCGGGGTCGGCGGCACAGCCAGATCGAAGCGGATTGCCCCCTGTTCGGGCACGCCGCGCGAAGACCAGTCAAGAGCCAGCGAGGCATCGCCCGGTTCGTCAACCAGCAGCGACATACCGTCACCGGACTGCGGGCTCAACATGCCGATCACGGCGTCGCGGTTGTCGGCCCAGCGGGCACGCTTGATTGCGAACTGCACGCCATTCATATTGAACAGGCCCGGCCCGGGACCCGCGTGCGCGAACTTCCACTCGGCCGTGCCGATCAGGGCGTTCTCCGACAGTTCGCCTTGTTGAAGGCGGGCGCGATAACTGGCTTCAACAAGAAGTGGCGGCCTGGCCGGTTGCCGTAAAGCCGAGGCTGCGGCACGCACGCGTTTCTCGAATTCCGTCCGCGGCAGCTTGACCAGCGTCCCCTGACGCGCCTTTTCCAACTCGGCGGGCACGCGGTCTCGCGGCAGCAGCACCCGCTGAATCGGGAACGGATCATCATTGCCGTCATCGGGTATCGGTTCGGGTGGGGCACCGACTACCCATGCGGCGAGTAAGAGACCGATTGTCGCAGCGGTTAGCCGCGATGGGATGCGCATGGCCGTTACCCCGCCGCCGGTGAGTCAACGGTGGAGGTTTCACGCACGGGTCGCTTCGTGTTGGAGCGCACGAGGGCAGATTCGGCATGCACGCGGGTGAAACCGGGCATGCGTGCCAGCCTTCGCCGGTACTGCCATTGCACCATGCGATACAGCATCAGCACCGCCAGCAGGATCGCCAGGCCCGGCTGCATCGCCACGAACAACTGCCCGAAGGGTTGCGGATAGGCTGTCGCAGCAACGACCATGCCCGCGACGGCCAGCGACAGCAGGATGCCCGCCTGCCGAACATTCAACCGCGACAGGATCAGCCCCGCGGCGATCACAATAAGGGAGATGGTGATGATCCACAGCGTCCGCGGGATCAGGAGCAGGCGCACCGGTTGCAGGTCGCCTGTGCGCATCGTCAGGCCGGCATGCGGCATCTCCCATGTGTCGCCGACCGTCGGCTCCTGGCCGCGCGTGATCCAGCGTTCGAGATCGTTCGCTCCGTATGCGGGTTGCGGCTGAACCAGGCCATTGCGGAAACTCCAGCGGTCTTCGGTCGTGGCGCTCAAGCCGGTCAGCGCGACTAATCGATTCGGAAAGGCGATCTGCCAGCGCGTGGTGGTCACGGCCGCCCGGCCGCGCGGGCGGGGCGGCTGCAGGCGCGCGGTCATCGCGCTCAGACCTTCTCCCGCATTGGGCGGCAACCGGTAACGCAGGTCGATCAACAGCGGCTGCCGATCACGCGTTGCCGGCAGTGGGATGGCGATCGCCCGGCCACCTTCCGCAGTGGCATCGCGAACGTCGACGGCAAGGCCGTTGATGCGTGCGTCGATGTCGGCAGCGTTGTCCGGCAGGTCGCATTCAAACTGGCGTGCGTTCCAGCGGGGAATGAAGAACCGTGTCCGGTAGCGCTGGCCGGCTTCATCCGTCTGTGCCTGCACCAGAGCGCGCTCAACGATGATCTGCGGTGAAGCAGCAGTGCCGCGCTCGGTGTCGCGCAGTCGCACGGCCAGTGGGGTGGATGCCCCGAACGACCGGGCCACCAGGAGCGTTGTCTCCGCGGGCAGCAGTTCGATCGGCAATTCGCGCCAGTCGGTTGCGTCGAGCGTCGGCAGCCAGTGTTGAACCGCATCGCGATCGCGCAGGAAGCGAACGCGGTTCTCGCCGACCGTGGCCGGCTCCGGCCAAAGCAGTGGGATGTTGAACGCGGTCGACTCGTCGGCCGGCAACGGTAATGCCCACTGCAACGTCAGCATCGTATCGCGCGTATCGGTCGGAAGGACCGCGTTGTATTCGCCCGGCCCCGCGGGTTCGAGGCTGCCTGTGGTCACCACCGGTTCCGGTCCACCCGGTGTTCCGCGCAGCCGCACCCGGCGGAATGGCCGATCGCCGGAGGTGATGCGAATCTGTTGCATCACGATGGCCTGCCGATCGCCGAGCGTGACATCGGTGGCCGTCGTCACGCGCAGGTCGGGCCGTTGCGGCTTCCAGTTCAGTTCAACGGCGGCCGGGGAACGGCTCACCGTGGTTGTGAGCACGTCGCGCTTCTGCGCCTCGGGTTCCAGGGGGAACGGGCGCGTGCCGGGCTTGTCCGTCTCCCATTGAAAGGCGGTTGCCTTCAGGTCGAAGCCTTCCGGCGTGATGACCGACACTTCGCCCGAACGGTCGAACACATTCAACAATCGCGGCAGCGCCAGCGTCGCCTCCTGCACGGCCAGCGCGACAGGGTACTGGCCTTCGAGGGTCAGCGTGAACTCGCTGCGCTGCGGCGAAGCCAGCTTGATCTGCACCACCCGTCGGGTCGAGCTGATCTCCCGGAGGGGGACAATGCCCTCCACCAGTTTCGGCGTCGAGGCTTCGAACACGCCGGGACTGGGCACTTCCAGTTCCAGCGATTCGACTTCGCTGCGGATCGGCACCGCCGTGATCTCGGACTTGATGCGCCAGCCGCCTTCAACAAACTGCAGCAGATGCCGGATGCGTGTCTGCACGGTGCCGACAGCGGCACGCAGTTCCAGTTCAAGCGGAGCCAGCACTTGGTCGCTTTTGCCGATCGGCAGTGACTGATAGCGAAACAGCAGATCCCCGTTGGGGTCGTCGCCGGTGTCGATGCGCTGCGTGTCCCCCCTGGGGATGCCGGTAACGCGCACCTGCGGGACGGTACGCACGCGGATCGTCCCCTCCTGCCGGGGAACATCGATGACGGCATACGGGCCGACCGGCCAGTTCGTCTTCGCCTTCGGGTCGGCCGCCTTCGGACGCGGCACACGATGATTGATTGACACCTGCAGTTCGCTGGAGTTGTTTTCCTTGAAGCGCACCCGCCACTCCGACTTGCCCGGTTCGGGACGCACCAGCTCGGGTGCCTGATCGACAGGGAACGGTTGCAGTTTGCCGCCCGCGGCCGCCGGTGGTCGGCCGACGGCCACTTCAGCATTGAACGGCGCGGTGAACCGCCAGTCGGCCGCCGTGCCTCGCAACTTCAGTCGCGCATCGGTGCTGATATCGCCCTCATTCACCTGGATATGCACTTCGGCCTCGGCTGACTTGGCCACGGCCGTTGCTGCCGGTGTGCCCGGTACATCCCATGCCAGTGCCAGAAACGTGACGGCCCCAAGTGCCTCGCCGCCGCGGCCGCGCGACAGCCGATCCGCATCCATCCGCCGGGTGTCGACGGCAGCGTCCGCCGCGGCGTCGCGGCGGCCGAGTTGCACGCGGTTGACCTTGTCCGGCGCGTCGAAAATCAGCGTGGTGATCGGCGAGCCGGGCAGACCGAGTTCAAAGCCTGTTTCCCCGCCGCGCGTGGTCAACGGCAGATCGAATTGCAGCGTGATCACCTGGTCGCCGGCGGCGTCGACCGCCAGCGACAGTCCCTTGTCGCCGATGCTCAAGAGCGGCAGTTTGCCGCTGTCGAGTTTCACTTCGACCAATTGTGCCTTCTGGAAACCCAGAAAGATGACGCTGCGCGGTGTGGCCGCACGAAACTTGCAGACTGCTTTGACGCGCATCAGCGATTGCGCACCGCGCGATTCGATGCGTGCTTCCAGTTCGCAGGAGTTTGGCGGGGTGGTGCGTTCGGCGGCAAGCAGCTTGCGGAATGCCTCGATCTGTTCGCTCATCTCGCGGTACTTTTCGGGCGTCAGGTAAACTGCTTCCGGCCGATCCAGCG
>JBBQII010000151.1:0-7645 GCA_038324795.1 Gemmatales bacterium | reverse complement strand
TGCGCCAATCCGCTGACGGCCCATTACGGCATCATGCATGGTACGGCCATCGCCGTGCTGCTGCCCCACGTCGTGCGCTTCAACGCCACCCATGCGGAACATTTGTATGCGGAACTGATCGGGGAACAGGGCGACGCTGCTAAACGGCTGGCCGGGCGATTGAGCGAATTCATAGCCATCGCGGGCCTGCCGGGCCGGCTTCGCGACTGCGACGTCAGCGACACGATCCTGCATCTGCTGGCCGAGGAAGCCAGCCAGCAATGGACCGCGCAATTTAATCCGAGACCGGTAAAGGAAGAAGATCTGCTGAGCGTGTATGAGGCAGCGTGGTGAACGCTACGCCGCCATCCGCAGCGCGCCGCGTGCGGCGACAGGCTTGAATGTCTTGATGACCAGGAACCGCCCCATCAGGCGTTCCATCACGGGCAGGAGCATCCAGCGCCACAGATGCGGCACATCGGATCGGCGCAGGTGGCGCTTGTGCCAGTTCACTTCCGCGAATCGCCCCAGCAGTCGTTTGACCCGGCGCACACTGTAGCTGCTGCGGTCTTCGGGGGCGTCGCTGAACATACGCCGCCATGGCAGCCAGACGCCTGACCAGAACTGGGCCGAGTATTTCGCCGGCAACGCCGCGAGCAACTTGCCGCCCGGCTTCAGCACGCGAAATGCCTCTTCAACGACCTCCGCGAGCGCCGGGATTGTTCCACCCAGCGTCGACAGGCAGACGACATCCATCGAGTCGGCCGCGTACGGCAGGGCCGCCAACTGTCCGCGTTGAAAATTCCCCATCAGGCCGCGCAGTTCGAAGTTCCTGCGGACGGCATCCTGCGAATCGAGCGTTGAGGCGCAATGAAAAACCGTCGCACCGTGCCGGGCGTAGTTGACCCAGTCGGTGCCGAGACCGTCGCCAAGACCCAGGACCTTGTCGCCGCGATGACGCTTGAACTCGAAGTACTTGGGGATCCACTTGCCGTGGCGGGCATACCGGCGTTTTTCGACTTCTTCAAACCACGGCAGTGTGAACGGCTCCTGCCGCGACGTGGGGTTGCGGGACGGGAACGGCCGCCAGGTTTCCCGGCAGGCCAACCACTCTGCCTGATCGACTTCGCCCAGGGGCTGCGCGATCGGTTCCACAACCGGGAATTCGTCCGATGGCTCGGCCGCGCCGGTGTAGAGTTGAATCATCGGTGTGGAAAACGCTCGCATCGACAATCCCGCCCTTGTCCGCCGACTTCTACAATTCACAACAACGGATGCCCTTACCGCGACCCGCTGCTTCAAACAAGATGAACATTTCTCGGCCACGGCACGAGAATTGAAGCTGCGGAAGTCTGGTAGATGGGGAAGAATGCCACGCCCCGACCTGAAGGCTTCCGAAGGTCGGGGGTTTCAACAATGAGCGCCATCATGCTTGATTCGATCAAGACATTCTTCCGCACCATGACCGGCAACGCGCCGGAAAGCGAAGTGCAGGCCCGCCTGGCCGATGCCCGGAAGCGCACGCCTGTGCCTGTCCTCTGGCTGTTCGGCAAGACGCAGAGCGGCAAAACGTCGATCGTGAGGTACCTGACCCAGGCGACAGAGGCCGAGATCGGTACCGGCTTTCGCCCCTGCACTCGTTTTTCGCGGATGTACGACTTCCCCTCGGCCGAGGCCCCGCTACTCAGGTTCCTTGATACACGCGGCTTCGACGAGCCGGGCTACGAACCGGCCGAGGACATCGAGCAGTTCGACAACTCGGCCCATCTGGTACTCGTCACCGTCAAAGTGATGGATCACGCACAGGAGAAGGTGTACGAACATCTCGAATCGATCCGCCGGGCCAAGCCGTCCCGGCCCGTGATCCTCGCACTGACTTGCCTGCACGAAGCATACCCGCAGGTGCAGCACCCCGCCGAGTACCCGTTTCCGCAGGGGCTGCCGGGCACGAACGTGCCCGAGGCGCTGGCACGATCGCTGTCCGAACAGGAGCGGCGCTTTCGCGACCTGGTCGATGTCATCGTACCGATCGACCTGACGAAACCCGAAGAGGGTTACACGCAACCCGACTACGGCGGTGATGTCCTCAAGCAGGCAATCCTCGACCGCCTGCCCGATGCGTTCCGCCAGACGCTGGTGGCGCTCGACCGCACCACGGGCGAACTGCGCGATGCCTACCTGAAACAGGCGATGCCGATCATCCTGGGCTACAGCTATCTCGCGGCCGGCGCGGGGGCGATCCCTGTGCCGTTCATCGATCTGCTGCTGCTGCCGGGAATTCAGATGAAGATGGTCAACGACATCGCCCGGCTGTACGGGCAGACCGTCACGGCCGAGCATTACCGCGAACTCGCCGCCACACTGGGCGTGAGCGTGATGGCCCGACAGGCAGCGCGCGAGATCACCAAGATCATCCCGGTCGTGGGCGTCGCCGCCGGGGCGGCACTGGCCGGGGCGACAACATTCGCGATGGGGCGAGCGTTCTGCTACTACTATCAGGAAATCCGCGAGGGCCATGTGCCGACATCGAAGGCACTGAAACAGTACTTCGACAAGGAACTCGCGGCCGCGCAGCGGTTCTGGCAGAAGCAAGCCCCGGGGTAAGCGCAGCGAAAAAAAGAACGAAAGGCAGGCCACGGATGCTCCCAGTGATCCTTGATCACCACTGTTCTTATCCGTGTGCATCCGTGGCCTGCCTTTTGTTATCCGCTTGCACGAGCCCCGACGTTCGCAAAGCCTCACTTCGGGGCCTGGCGTTATCTCTTGTATTGATCATGACTTCATCCATGGCCTGTCTTTACTTCCAGGAGCCTCATGAATCGCTCGCGGCTCACCACACTGGGTTTGCTCGTCCTGCTTCCCGTGGCATTCCTGATCGGTGTCGGCTTCTTCCATCTTTGGACGACCGGCTGGATCTTCTGGGCGTGGTGGCCGATGGCCGGCTGCCTGGCCGCCGCCTACATCCTCGCATGGCGCTGGCAGAAGCAGGCCGTCAACGCGGTAGCCGACGAACCGCCGCCGATGCACTACAGCGATCGCGACAAGCTGGCGTGGAAACGGATCGAGCAGGAAATCCGTGACTCGGCCACGGTTGATGTCGGTGAGATGTCCGGCATGGACTTGTACTCGAAAGTGGCCCAGAAGCTGGGGCCCGATCTGGCGAAGATCTATCATCCGAACGCCAGCGACCCGGTCGGCAATCTGACAATTCCCGAGGTGCTGGCTGTTGTCGAACTGGCCGCAAGCGACCTGGGCGTGATGGCCCGCGACTACCTGCCGGGCGGCCATCTCGTCACGCTCGACCGTGTGCGGCAGGCGCAACGGGCAGTGAAGTGGTACCAGCGCGCCAATCAAACTTACTGGGCCGCCGCGGCCGTGTTCGACCCGATCCGCACCGGCATGCGCTATGTGGCTGCCCGGGCGGGACTGGGAAAGCCGCTTGACCTGGTGAAAGAAAATCTGTTCCTCTGGTTCTTCGCCCAGTACGTTCGCAAGCTCGGCTTTTACATGATCGAACTGTACAGCGGCCGGCTCAAGGTCGGCGTCGAGCGCTACAAGCAACTGCGCAAGGAGGCCGAAGCGGCTGAGCGAGATTCCCGTGTTGCCACTGACGGCACCACGATCGTCGTCGATACCGGGAAAACGGCCGAGGCTCGGGCCGTCACGATCGCCGTCATCGGCCAGGTGAAGGCGGGCAAATCGAGCCTGATCAACGCCCTGCTGGGCGATCAGCGTGCCCACACCGACGTCATCCCCGCCACGGCGCATATCAGTCGATATGAACTAACCGTCGGCAACTCGCGCCTGATCTTGCTAGATACCGTTGGCTATAACCAGGTCGGCCCCGATGAAGACCAGTTCGACGCCACCGTCGACGCCGCCCAGCAGGCGGATCTCATCTTCATGGTCACCCATGCGCGCAACCCGGGCCGGGATGCCGACGTCAAATTGTGGAAAGAACTGACCGGCTGGTTCAAGGATCGCCCCGAACTGAAGATGCCCCCGGCCCTTGTCGTCTTAACGCACAT
Source organism: Gemmatales bacterium (assembly GCA_038324795.1). Classification (GTDB taxonomy): domain Bacteria; phylum Planctomycetota; class Planctomycetia; order Gemmatales; family Gemmataceae; genus JAIOQJ01. The sequence goes on along the minus strand of JBBQII010000151.1, from coordinate 3,638 downwards.
CGATCTGCTGACACCGGCTATGGAATGGGCGCCGCCCTACCAGTGGAGAACGCCGACGCGGTTGAAGGAGCAGCAAATCGCCGAGGCGGTGAAGGCCGCGGCCGAGCAGTTCGGTGATGGCCCGATGGCCGTCGTGCCGGTCTGCACCGCGGAGAAGAAAGTCGTCGGCATCCAGGAAGAACTGATTCCGCAGATGACGACGCTGCTGGGCGAAGCCCGCGCCGTAGCGTTCCTGCGCTGCGTCAGTGCCGAGGCCGACGAACGCCAGTTGGAACGGATGTTCGAACAGGTCAAAGCCGCAGGTCGATTGCTGCTGTCGCAGATGATGAAGTGAGCAACACATTCAACCCATGAACGATCAATTTCCGATCGCCCCGCGCAGCCGCTGAATTTGTTCCGCCATCGGCCGTGGCGGCAGCGGCGTCTTCTGCCCGTAACGGGCTTGGACCTTCAGCCAGGTGAAGCTCGGCCCCGGGCCGGCGATGATTTGGCCGGCATGCTGCTTCCACTGTTCCAGATCATCGAATGCAAACACGTGCGGGATGCCCGCGGCTCTCGCCATGCCCGCGAAGTCGGTACGGCCCGCGTTGGCTACTGGTTGCCCGCCGGTCACTTCGTAGAGGCCGTTGTCGAGCAGGATGATCGCCAGGTTTGCCGGGTGCGAAGCGACGGTGATGAGAGAGCCGAGGTTCATCAGCAGCGAGCCATCGCCCATCACGCTGATGACGCCCAGCCCCGGCTTCGCAAGTGCCAGACCCAGCGCGATCGAAATTCCCTGTCCCATGCTGGAGGGGAGATAGTCGAAGTCCTTGGGGCCATCCGACAGCGTCGGCCAGATGCCGACCGAACTCATCGTCGTGACGACGATCCGTTCGCGGCGCTCGGCCGCGAGAACTTCGAGTGCTTCGCGTTGAGTCATCATGCCCCGCTACTCCGCGATGAGAAGGACGCCCGCGCGCTCGCCGTTCTGCAACGCGCGCACCGCGGCAATGACGTCGCTCGCCCCATGCCGTTCCGGGTGCAGCATCACGTGCGGCAGCATCCACGCATCGACAATCGGAACGGTGAACGTCGGGCAGTTGTCGCCGGTCCCGGTGGTTTCCCGCGCGATCTGACTGCGCACGCCCACAAGCAGTATCAGGGGCAGCTTCAGATCATGGACGATATTGCGCAGCGCGTCGCCCGCCTCGAACAGGCCCGTGCACTGGATGATAACGACAGGCTTGGCGCCGCCGAGCATCAACCCCCCGGCCACGGCGATCGCTTCGCCCTCGCGGCAGCAGCGGATCAGTGTGATGGAGGGCGATCGAAGAAGTGCGGATTCCCATGTCCCGAGGTGGCTGTCCGGAATCCAGACGACATGCGTGATGCCGCAGGCTTCCAGACTGTCAGTGATCGCGGGACCGTCTAGCATAATGCGGAATGTTGAATTTGGAATGCGGAGTTCAGAACCGAAATGGACATTCCCATCTTCCATTACGCATTCCGAATTCCGCACTCCGCATCGGGTCTAACGATGTTCGTCGTGGCAGGCCGTGCACGACTTGTTGAGTTTGCCCCACGCGGCGACGGAAGCGGCCTTGTCCTTCTTGGCGACAGCGGCGTCGAAGGACTTGGCATCATCCGCGAACTGCTTGGTCAGCTTGGCCCATGATTTGGCGTCGCCTTTCGGGACGGCGTTCTTCGGCAACGCGGCCGCCTGTTCGGCGTAGGTCTTGGCCATCGGTCCGACGTCGGCCCAATCCGGGGTCGCTGCTTCCAGCGCCTTGCCGGCAGTCTTGTGGAGGCTCTTGCCACCCTTGAACAACTTCTTCATGATGTCTTCGATACCGGGGTCGGCGGCGGCGTTGGCCGCGCCCACCGAATTATTGCCGGACAGCAGCACCACACTCATCAGCGCAACGCCGAAACCGGCGACAAACAAACGCAGCATTCGATCCACTCCCTGCTTAAAGGATGTTCCAACCCGGGGCGACTGTCGGGTCAATTATAGCGTGACAGGAAGAACGTCAATTGAATGAATCCCGGCGGATTTCCGGAAACTCTTCATTGACCGCACCATTGATCGCCCGTTAGACTTTCACCTGTAGACCCCACCTGTTTCACACCTTACCTTTCCCGATTCAAAGAGGATTATCATGGGTTCGTTCAACCGGAGAGAGTTTCTCCAGCAGTCGGCCGTCATCTCCGCGGCCATGGGTGGTTTGAGCGCTGCTGACTTCGTGCGCGCCGCCCCTGCAGAGAGCCGCACGGTCGGGCCCAACGACACACTGCGCGTCGCGGTGGTTGGCGTCAAGGGACGCGGCATGAGCCATGTCGGCGGATTCAATGGCGTCAACGGTTGCGAAATCGTGACGGTGTGCGATGTCGATGAAGCCGTCATCGGCCCGGCCATGAAAGCGATCGAAGGCAAGCGGAAGAAGGCCCCCGACTACGTCAAAGACATCCGCAAGGTGCTCGAAGACAAGAGCATCGACATCATCTCGATCGCCACGCCGAACCACTGGCATGCGCTGATGGCGATCTGGGCACTCGAGGCCGGCAAACAGGTGTACGTCGAAAAGCCGGTCAGCCACAACGTGCGCGAAGGCCGGGCGATCGTCAACGCCGCACGCAAGCACAAACGCATCTGCCAGACCGGCACGCAAAGCCGCAGCACCTCCGGCATGCGGCAGTCGATGGAATACATCCATTCCGGCAAGATCGGCAAGGTCGACCTGGCTTACGGTACCTGCTTCAAGAGCCGTAAGAGCATCGGCAAAGTCAACGGCGAGCAACCGATCCCGGCCACGCTCGACTACGATCTCTGGTGCGGACCGGCCCCCAAGCTGCCGCTGATGCGCTCGAAGCTGCACTACGACTGGCACTGGGTCTGGGCCTACGGCAACGGCGACCTGGGCAACCAGGGCATCCACGAGATGGACAAGGCCCGCTGGGGCCTGGGCAAAATGGAACTGCCGAAGTCGGTCATGTCGATCGGCGGCCGATTCGGCTACGTCGATGACGGCGAGACGGCCAACACGCAACTCTGCTTCTTCGACTACGGCGATTCGGAACTGATCTTCGAAGTCCGCGGCCTGCCGGCCAACAGCCCGTACCCGGGCAAGATCATCGAAGACAAAAAGGGTGCCAACTTCGTCGGCAACATCTTCTACGGCGACAAGGGCATCGTCGTCTGCCCCAGCTACGCGAGCGGTATCGTCCTCGACAAGGACCTGAACGTCGTCACCAAGTTCGGCGGCGGCGGCGATGACGGCCACTTCACCAACTTCGTCAAGGCGGTCCGCGCCAACGATCAGAAACTGCTGAACGCGGACATTCTCGAAGGCCATCTCTCGAGCGCGCTGTGCCACCTCGGCAACATCAGCTACCGCCTCGGGGCCGAGAAACCGATGAGCGAGGTCGCGAAGGTCAGCGACCGCAAGGCCGACCAGGAAGCGATCAATCGCATGGTCGAACACCTGAAGAGCAACGACGTCGACCCCGCCAAGGCGATCGGCCGCGTCGGCCCGCTGCTCGAAATCGACCCGAAGACCGAACGCTTCCTCGGCAACAACGAAAAGGCCAACGCGATGCTCACCCGCGAGTACCGCAACGGCTTTGAAGTGAAAGACGACGCGTGATTCGAGTGCGTGTAC
>JBBQII010000150.1:0-7696 GCA_038324795.1 Gemmatales bacterium | reverse complement strand
ATCGACGATGGAACGCTACGTGCGTGCCGCCATGGAGGTATCCCCCGGTCGGCCGATCCTGATCGACAAGTTCCTGGAAGGGGCGGTCGAGGTCGATGTCGATTGCCTGTCGGATGGCAAGCGGGTCGTCATCGGCGGCGTGATGCAACACATCGAAGAAGCGGGCATCCACTCGGGCGACTCCGCGTGCGTGATCCCGCCGCACAGCCTGCCGGTCGAAGTGGTCGATGAGATCAAGCGACAGGCGAAGGCGCTGACGGCAGCGCTCAAAGTCAAAGGGCTGATGAACATCCAGTTCGCCGTCGTCATGCCGCAGGGCGCGTCGCCGATGGTTTACATCATCGAAGCGAACCCGCGCGCCAGCCGCACCGTGCCGTTCGTGTCAAAGGCGATCGGCGTGCCGCTCGCACGACTCGCGGCCCTGGTGATGGTCGGCAAGACGCTCGACGAACTGGGGATGACCGAAGAAGTGATTCCGAAACACTTCTCGGTGAAGGAAAGCGTCTTCCCGTTCAACAAGTTTCCGGGCGTCGATATCATCCTCGGGCCGGAAATGCGCTCGACCGGAGAAGTCATGGGCAGCGACGACTCGTTCCCGATGGCGTTCGCCAAGTCACAGATGGGGGCCAACGCCCCGCTGCCGGAGAAGGGAACCATCTTCATCTCGATCGCCGACCGCGACAAGTCGGAGATGATCCCGATCGCACGACAGTTCTCGCAGATGGGCTATCACCTCCTGGCGACGCGCGGCACTGCCCGCATCTTCCGCGAACAGAAGATTCCGATTCAGGAAGTCCCGAAGATTCAGGAAGGCCGGCCGAACGTGATCGACATGATGAAGAACGGCCAGATCGCCATGATCCTCAACACACCGAGCGGCAGGGGCCGGCGGACGGAGGAAGGCCGCATCCGCGCCGCGGCGGTGACGCATCGCGTGACCTGCATCACAACGCTGGCAGCAGCACAGGCCGCCGCCGATGCCTGCCATGCGCTGCGTGAGACGGAGTTGACGGTTACTTCACTGCAGGAACGATTCCCCGGCGGGCCGGGAGCATAGCTCCCCGGAATGCGGAACAGGGCGCTTACGCTCCCTGCTCGCCGTGTGGTATGCTAAACAGACACCGCGTACTCCGGAGCCTGTGCCGTGGCCCTGACTGCCGTCGACAAGTCGCTGTTGCAGCGTTGCCTGAAGCGCGAAAGCGCGTCGTGGAACGATTTTGTCGATCGTTTCGTGGGGCTGATCTATCACACCATCCACTACACCAGCCACCTGCGCAGCCACCACCTGAAAGCCGAGGGGGTGGAAGATATTGCCCAGGAAGTGCTGAAGCAGATCAGCGACAACGATTACGCCCTGCTGCGGGCGTTTCGCGGTCGCAGTTCGCTGGCGACCTATCTGACGGTCATCTCCCGCCGAATTTGCATCGCGGAACTGACGAATCGCGGCGGAACGCCGCGCAAGGCCCTCCCTGCCGAGTTCAGCGGCAAGATCCCCAAGACGAAGTCGACACCGCAAACGGACTCGCAAGACGAGATTGAGGAAGAACGTCCGAAGCAGAAGGCCGGGATGGAAAACCTGGACCTGCTGAACAAGCTGATCCGCAAGCTGCCAAGCCGTGAACGCGAAGTCGTTCGATTGTTCTACTTCGAGGGACGCACCTACGAAGAGATCAGCATTGAACTGTCACTGCCGATCCCTTCAATCGCACCTATTCTCAAGCGCGCCCGTCAACTGCTTCGCAAGTACGAAGACGAGAAGAAGTAATCGTCTCCGAAGCGTTTCGACTCGAGCAGCAACAGCCTGAGCTTCCGGTGACAGGAAGACGCCGGGAAAAAATACAGTTCGCAAATCCGGCCGACATAACAACACTCGTTTAATTGTGAATTCGTAAGAACAAACGCACTCGGCATGAATTTTGACGGATCTGTCAACTCGCTTTGATGAAAGCCGAAACCACTACATCAACACTTTGTCAACTGTCAGAACGATAGGGTAAACGGCGCAAGTTGCCGCTGCTGTTCGAGTAGCGAAACGGGCGAATTAAAATCTCACGTATGTCTGATTGTTAATGAGCCCACTTTGTGAACCAACGTTCCCTGACCGCCTGTTCCGCAGTCGCGATGGCACGCTTTTCGCCTTGTTTTGCCAATGTTTTTCAAGGTTTGCCGGCATCAAAGTTGCCCGGGCGGAAAACCGAGTTGGTCACTTGACAGGCATTGCCGGACCTCAATACCATGCTGGAGGCGTGAGACTCTTCTCCCTCCGCTTCGATCCTTCAGCGAGTCGCGAATCAGGTAGCTTCGGGTCAATCGGCAACGGTAGTCCCGGGCAATCACGAGACGGAAGTGAACCTTCCCCCGACGGACGAAGTACCGAATGCAGGCAGGAAGAGAAGTGTCTGGCACCCCCGTACGTCTTTCAGCTGTGGCGACCCCCGTCAGGAGTGAACCATGATGAGTACATCGTGTATGCAGGAACTCCGGGATAGCTGGTTCCCTCATGTGACCGACAGCGGTCTTGATCGCGTCATCGAGTTGCTCGAAAAAGGCAGCCCGTTGTTGATTCACGGCGCGTTCACGCGTGCCCTGCCGATGGGTTGCCTGGCGACGCACATTGCCTGGCATCATCCGTCGACTTGCCAGTGGACGATGGAGGCGGGCATCATGTGGCTCAGCCGGGTAGCGCACCTGAACCCGGCCACATCGCACATCATCCGCGCCTGGGACAACTCCGGCCTGCACGACTGGGAACTCCGCAACGACTTGCTGACGGCCTTCCGTGAAGAACGCGAACGCCGTCAGGAATTTCCCGAGGAACAACTCTCCTGCCAGGAAGATGAGCTTGTATTCGCGTGATCGGGAACTGCTCAGGCGGCTGACCATTATCGAGACATAGAAAAGGCCCGCGAGTCCGCTCGCGGGCCTTTTCTATGGAGTCATCCCGTCCGATAGCAGATAATAGGTGTATGCTGCAGCGCGTACTCGAATCTGAAGTGATGGACTCGCTTGCCGAGGCGGACGATTACGACTCGATGGACCATCGGGCCGTCAATCAGGCTTTTGTCCGCGACTTCCTCGCCCATTGGGACGGTCGAGGGCCCATCCTTGATGTCGGCACCGGAACCGCGCAGATTCCGATCGAGTTTTGCCGGCAATCGTTCGAGGGACAGGTTACTGCCATCGACCTTGCCGAATCGATGCTCGCCATCGGCCGCCGGAACGTCGAAGCGGCCGGACTGAGCGATCGCATCACGCTTGAAAAGGTCAACGGCCGCGAGATGCCCTACGGCAGTTGCACGTTCGCGGCGGTGATCTCGAACAGCATCATCCACCATATTCCCGAGCCATGCTCGGCCTTCGGGGAGATGACGCGTGTCGTCTGCCCGGGGGCAACGCTGTTCGTGCGCGACCTGTTGCGACCCCATGACGAGTCGACGCTCGAGCGGCTTGTCGAGGTGTATGCCGCCGGGGCCAATGCCCATCAGCGGCAGATGTTCCACGATTCGCTGCACGCAGCCCTGTCACTCGACGAAGTGCGGAATATGGTGGCGTCGTTCAACTTCTGTCCTACAACTGTTCAGCAAACCAGCGATCGCCACTGGACTTGGATCGCCCGCAAACCATGATGGGGCCCTCTCTCCCGGTTCTCCGTCCAGCAACCTGAAAAGACGCAACATGAAGGGAAGCATTCCAACCGTTCCGCTCAAGATGTCGTTCGCCTTGCCCGACTGGGTTGCCCCGTTCCTGGCGGATCAGCCGCCGGCGGCCACCGATGACGACCGCATGCGCCTGGCCGTGGAACTGTCCCGCCTGAACGTCGAGCGCGGCACGGGCGGCCCGTTCGGGGCGGTGGTGTTCGCCAAGGGTGCCCCCTACCCTGTCAGCGTCGGGCTCAACAGCGTGGTGCGCCTCAAGAACTCCGCCCTGCATGCCGAAGTCACGGCATTGATGCTGGCCGAAAAAGCACTCCAGACGTTCACGCTGAACCTGCCGACGCTGCCGGTGCACGAAATCTACACGTCGTGCGAACCTTGTGCGATGTGCCTGGGAGCCATCCTCTGGAGCGGTGTGCGCAAGGTCGCCTGCGGTGCCGGTCGCGACGCGGCGCACGGCATCGGCTTCGATGAGGGACCGGTGTTCCCCGAATCGTACAAGTATCTTGAATCGAAGGGCATTGAGGTGCAATTCGGCGTGCTGGGCGCGGAGGCAGCCGCAGTGTTCGACTTGTACAAGAAACTGAGCGGGCTTGTTTACAACGGGTGATATGAGGAATTCGGCACGTGCATCATCCCGATGGGTTGCACGCTGCACGGTTCATTCCTGCCGCCGCTTCCATTCGGAATGCTTCTCGATGAAATCGAGCATCGCCGCGGTGCACGGATCCTCGCTGTTCAGCGACAACTGGACGATGATGGTGAAGTGGTTGCGGTTGTCGATCTTCAGCACCTTCGCTTCGCATTTGCCATCGCCCAGCTTCTTGCAGAAGTCCTCGGACATCTTGTCGATGGTCGGGAAATCGCGGTCGGCATAGCAGATCAGAAACGGCGGGTGCTTGCCGACGACATTATTGGTCGGCGATGCGGCCTTGCATACGTCCTTGTTCGTGCCGAACTGGTCATCGAAGATGCGGATATTGGGGATGATCTCGTAAACGCCGCTCAGGGGCAGTACACCGCGGATTGCCTTGAAGGTCAGCTTGTGGGCCTTCAGATACGTTTCATCCGTTGCGAGCAGGGAGACCAGATGTCCGCCGGCGGAATGCCCGGCGACGAAGATCCGATCCGGCCGGCCACCGTACTTGCCAATGTTCTCATGCAGCCACGCAAATGCCGCGGCGACATCGTTGATGTGGTCGGGGTGTTTGACGGTATTGTTGGCCCCCGTCAGCCGGTAATTGACGATCGCCGTGGCGACCCCCTGCCGAGCGAACGTAGCCCCCAGCGTGGCATACATCGCCTTGTTGCCCGTTTTCCATGAGCCGCCGTGCACGAACATCAGTACGGGCACATCCTTGGCCCCCTTCGGCAGATAAAGGTCGAGCTTGTGCTTGACCGCATCAGCCTCTTTATCGGTGCGGTAGGCGATGTCGGTCTGGACGTCGACTTCGTATAGCTTGGCTGGTTCCGCAGTGAAAGCGAACTGGGGGGCCAGCATCGCAAGCAGCAACCACGGCAGGCGTGCAGTCATCGCGATATTCCTGACAGAACACGGGTCGCGGGTTCGAGAGGTGCTACCCGAGCGATTGATCGACGGTTTCGACTTATTGACGATTCAACAGACGTCCGTTCCCCAATGACTGTAGCCGATTGGCCGGAGGATGTGAAGTGGGTGGGCGATGGAATTAAACAATGCCGCTACGATACACGCGCGACTTCATTCCGCGTTTCGGTGCGGGCGCGTTCGGAACCACCCGGATTCAATCGCTCGCGCACGGCGTACGGCCGCTTGTCCTGGCTTTCAAAATAAGTTCGTGCCAGCACTTCGCCGATCAGGCCGGTGGAAATCAACTGGATGCCGACGAGCGTCAGCAGAACGCACAACAGCAACAGCGGGTTACGCGTCATGCTGTGGTCCCAGCCCAGCTTCATGGCGATAACGGCACCCAGCGTCAGGAAGCCCATCGCGATAACCATCAACCCCAACCCGCCCAGAAAGTGCATCGGCCGGGTCAGGTAGCTCGACAGGAACTTGATCGTGATGAGATCGAGAAACACTCGCCCCGTGCGGCTCAGGTTGTACTTCGACTTACCCGCCAGCCGCGGATGATGCCGGGTCGGCACCTGCGTCATGCGCGCACCCTGCTGCTGGGCCAGCACGGGGATGAAGCGATGCATTTCACCGTAAATGCGCATCGACTCGGCCACTTCCCGCCGCATCACGCGCAGCGTGCAGCCGAAGTCGCGGAACGGCAGGCCGGTCACTTTGCGGATCAGCCAGTTGGCCATCCGGCTGGGCACCTTGCGGATCAGCATGGAATCCTGCCGCTTGAGCCGTTCGCCGAGCACGACATCATAACCTTCGCTCAATTTGGCGAGCATCATCGGCAGGTCGGCCGGGTCGTTCTGCAGGTCGCCGTCCATGGTGGCGATCACGTCGCCCGTCGCGGCATCAATGCCGGCCTGCATGGCGGCGGCCTGGCCGTAGTTGCGGCGCAGCCGGACCACTTTCACACGCGCATCGCCTTCCGCGATGCGCTCCAGCAGCGCGAACGAGCCGTCGCTGCTGCCGTCGTCGACGATGACGAGTTCCCAGTCGCCATGGCCCAACATCGCCTCGCGCACACATTCGTGCAGGCGGGTCAGGTTCTCGCACTCATCCTTGATTGGCACAACGATCGAAAGCATACTCATGTCCCATCACCTTCCCTGATGATCCTGGACTTCGATTTCGAAGATCAACGGTTCCGAACCCAACTGACTGAAACAGGTATTGCGGTCGATCAGATCGATGTTGAAGCGATAAGTACCCGCTACTCCGAACCCCGTGATCGGCATCGGAATGTCGATCGACTCGCCCGGCGGGACAACCACGTCGCGGAAGCCGCCTCGTTCCATCAGCACCTGATGGCCTTCATGCCAAGCGAGACACCGCATGTGAATGGCAGAGGCAGTACCAGCCTTGAACTGCCACGGCGCGGTCGAAAGATTGCGGGCCCGCACCATCACTGTGATCGGCTGATTCATCGGCAGCACCGCCACCGGCTTTACCAAAGACAGCTCTGCAGGGGCCGGTTCGGGGCGATAGTCCGTGAGCGCCCACTTGCGAATGTGCGACTTTGAATGCCCGACGCCGCGAACGTCCAGCCAGGCTTCGTACATGTCGAAGAAACGGTCCATTGCCACCGTCGACAACAGCGGCAGATGCGCGTACCGCGGCCCGCATTGCTTGCGTGCGATCGCATAGTCCGTACCGGTAAACATCATCAGATAGAGGGCGGATGCCAACCCGGTGCGGTCAGCCCCCTGTTTGCAGTGCAGCACCAGCGGGTACTGGCTGCGGTCCAATACCTCGATCAGCCGGCGAAGCTCCGAGATCGACGGCAGCCGATTCGCCGACAGCGTGACATCTTCCTGCGACAGGTTCAACTGATGCGACAGCAGGCATTCATTCTTGTACCAGTCAATCGGCGCATTGCAGCCGCGCAGGTTGACGATCGTGCGAATGCCATGCTTGCGGACATAGTCGCCCAGATCATCGCCGGAGAGTTGGGCCGAGCGGTAGACGCGCCCGGGATGCACGGTATGCGTGTTGCCGACGAACAGCACGCGCACCACTTCGCCGACGACGAACATGAGCGGCATCAGCAGCAATGCCATCAGCACGCGCCGACGCCCTCGCGAGGACGACATCGCGCCACGAAGCAGAGAAACACGGGGAAAAGCAACCGATAAACGCATGAAACCTGCCAACCGGGGACACCGGGCCGGGCGAATTCGCCGCAGTCTGCCACAATGGTGAATTCTTGACTAGGTCGATTTGCTTGACCTAAGTGCACGTTCCGGTCTGCTGGGTACGATTGCCGACAGAAACGCTACTCAATACCCTGATCAATATGCAGTTCCGCTTCGTTGCCGCATGGTGCTGTGTCTTCGCCATCCATGTCGGGCTTACGGTCGCCCTTTCACAGCGGCACCGGTTATTGCCCGATGAAGATGCCTATTTGAATCTTGCAGTCAATCTGTCACAGCTAGGTTCT
>JBBQII010000149.1:0-7697 GCA_038324795.1 Gemmatales bacterium | reverse complement strand
ACCGATGACGGCATGACCTTCATCAACGCGACCTATCTGGGCACGCCGGTCGTGGCGACGTCGATCACGCTGACGGCGGCAGGGGTAGCTCACCCGTATGCGGTTGACAGCACCGGCGCTCCGCTCATCATCCTGCCGCCTGCAGGTTACATCGCCGGAGACACTCTGGTCGTACTGCAGTTGCCGTTCGGCAGCTTCACGGCCAGTCAGCCACCGGCCGACATCACAGTCAATGTGGCGATGAGCAATCTGGCCGACCTCAACGCCCCGCTGCCGATCCGGGCTGTTGCCGGATTCCAGTTTGGCAACACTGCGGTCGCGGACCCGGCCACGGATCCGACGATCGTCGGAGCGGCCGCCACGACCACGGTCGCGCCCACCCTGCTACGGCTGACGAAGACCTACGTTGGTCCCGAGGATGAGACGGCCACGGGTCCGAACTTCCAACGGCAGTACCGCATCACGGTCGATGTCGCCACCGGGCAGACGGTCACCAACCTCGACCTGACAGATGCTCTGCCGAACAATTTGCAATTTGTCTCGGTCGACTCGACGACCGTGAACGGTGTCGCGATCGGCACGACGGCCATCAGCACTCCCGGAACAACGACGGCGGGCGGCACACTCACCCGACGTTTCGCCAGTGTGACCGGCACCGCCGGGGCGGCCGATGCCGAGATGGTTTTCACCTATTACGTTCCCCGCGTCGATTCCACGAACGCGGCAGTCATCAACGCCTTGACCGGCGATGATGCCACTTCGATCGACGATGCCCGCACCCAGGGAAACTGGACGCCGATCGACGGCCGCGACACGCCCGTCCTCGCCGTCAGTGACGTGACTACCAATGACCATACGCTGACCGATAAATCGATCGCCATCCAGAAGAGCGTCGCTGTCGTCACCGATACCGGCGCGACGGGAGCGACGCCAGGCGACACCCTTGAATACACGTTGCAGTTTCAGGTGTCCGATTACTTCGCGTTCCAGAACCTCGTCATCGACGACTTGTTCTCGGACGGCCAGGACTTCGTGGCCGGCTCGCTGACGCTTGCGGTCACCGATGGCCATGCGGGCACATCCTCGGGGGCGGTCAACGTTGCCAACTTCACGCTGAGCCCCAACACTGTGGGCGGGTCCGATCGCGTGGTCACGCGCGTTTCGGACGAGTTGGTGACGCGCAGCTTCTCGCCCAACGGCCGATTGGTAGGCGGTGCGATCCCCGTGGGCGGCACCGGCGGTCCGCCGCCTACTTCCGCACCGCCGTTGCCGTTCGGTCCCACAACGGGAACCATCACCTTCCGCACGACGATTAACGATAATTTCCAGATCGATTTCCCATCGGGCGATCCGTCGGTCGATCAGGGCGACCGCCTGACGAATGCCGTGACCGCGACGGGTGATTTGCTCGACGTTTCCAACCTGACCCCGAACGGGCAAACAGAAGCGGACACCAGCGCGGCGGCCGTGACGATCGTTTCCGGTCAGGTGTCAAAGAGCATTTATGCCATCAACGGCAGCACGGGCTTCGGCTCGGTCGTTGTGAAGCCGGGCGACACCGTGACGTATCGCATCACCTACACGCTGCCCACCAGCGATGAAGAAGCGCTGACGCTGACGGACTTCCTGCCGCTGCCGATCTTCGCGGCCGGCCAGGTGACTGCCTTCAGTGACGTGACGAGTGCAGCGGCCCCCCCGGCAGGTCAAGCCAAATTCGGGCCGACCGACACGTTCCGGGCTTATTCGGGACTCGTGCCCGCGCTCTCCACAGACGCCACCGCGAACACGGTGCAATTCACCTACGCGAACTTCGATAGTCCGCTCAATCAATCGACGACAGTCGATATTCTGTTCACCGTCACCGTGAGCGCCGATCCGTTCGCGGATGGACTCTTCCTGACCAATCAGGTCCGCAGTTCGGAAGGATCGACCAATCAGGGAATCAACACTCAAGACCAGATCATCCAGATCCAGTTGGCCGAGCCGGCCCTGAACATCAGGAAGGGTGTCGTCGCCACCAACGGAACGGGAGCCGTCTTCGCTCCCGCGGGCGTCGGGCCGGCTGGCGTCACGTTCAATGCTCCGGGAAGTGCCACCTCATTCACCGGCACCGTTTCATCGACTGGCCTGGCGGCCAATCCGATCAACAGTAACCTGAGCGGCCTTGATGCCGGCGATCTGGCGACCTTCGCCATCGTCGTCGAGAATACGGGCAGCAGCACCAACGGCGCGTTCGACGTGCGCTTCCGCGATTCGCTGCCTGCGGGCTTCATCATCCCCGTGGGCGGCTTGAACCTGCAGGTCCGAGACGGCACCGGGGCGATTCTCGGTTTCACGACCATCGGGGCCGGCCTCTTCGATGCCGCAGGCGGCATCGAACTGACCGATCCGGGCACGACCAACCCCGATCCGGGATCGCTCGATCGTTTCAGCGGCACCAACGGCCGTAATATCGCCATCATCACTTACGATCTGCAGGTCGCGGCCACTGCCACGCCCAATCAGTCGCTCATCAACATCGCGGCACTCACGAACTATGCCGGCATTGAAGGTGGGCCCGATTTCACGACGGTCGATCCCACCGACCCGGCCACGGTGCAGATTCGCAACGTCATCCCGACCAAAGCCATCGTCGCCACCTCGGAAGCCTCCACTTCAGAAACGGGCACCGGCACCCTAGCCAACCCCAGACTGGTTGCAGTCGGCGAAGTTGTCCGCTACCGCCTCGTCGTGGAGATTCCGGAAGGCGCCGCGCCGAACGTCGTTCTTCGCGATCAACTGCCGAACGGACTCACTTTCCTCGACGACGGCACCGCCCGCCTCTCGCTGGTTTCCGATCAGACGCCGTTTGTGTCCACGAACCCGGCCACTTCCACGCTCGGCCTGGGACTCGGCAACGGGCCCTTTGGGACTGCGCCGTTCATCAGCGGTAACGACGCCACTGTCAACGGCATCACGCCGACGTTTGCACTGCCCGACGGCGCGGTTGGCAACAGCAATTCGCTAACGGCCGACCCCGATGTCTACAACACGGGCGACGATGTCTTCTTCAAGCTCGGCGATCTGGTGAACGGCGATCGCGATGCCAACCGCGAATACGCGATCATCGAATTCAACGCCATCATGGATAACTCGGTTATCGGCAGCAACGATGCCGGCGATACCCGCGACAACAACTTCCAGGTTATCGTCGGCGGCACGGTGCTGGCGACTTCGGGCAACGTCCGCGCCCGCGTTGTCGAACCAGCGCTCACCATCGTCAAGACCGCGAACCCGGCAACCGGGGATGCCGGCGATACGGTCACTTACACCGTGGTCGTCACCAATCCCGCCGGTGCCAATGCCGCGACCGCGTTCGAGACACGGGTTCTCGATACGCTGCCGGCCTCGCTGGGTCTAAGTCTCGCCAGTGTCAACATCGTTCTGGCGAACGGTGCCTCCCTCACGACCAACAACTCGGTCGGAAACACGGTCGATGTCAGCATCGGCATCATTCCGCCCGGCGGCACTGCCACCATCACCTACAACGCAGTTCTCGCCGACAATGTGACGCCCGGCCAGTCGATCACCAACACGGCGAATGTCACCACGACCAGCCTGCCCGGCACCAACGGCACGACGGTGAACCCGACCGGTTCACCGACTCCGGGCATTCCCGGTAGCAACACCGGCGAACGCACCGGCAGCGGCGTGGCGCCGAACGATCTGGCCGCCTCCGATCCGGAAACCATCACGGTGGTCACGCTCAGCCCGGTTAAGACGCTGGTCAGCACTTCGGAGGCTTCGACGACGGGCAGCAATGTCGCCGTCGGCGAGATCGCCCGCTACCGCTTGCGGGTGCGCCTGCCGGAGAGCAGCGCCCTGGGCAACTTTCAGATTCAGGACGCGCTGCCGCCGGGACTGACCTTTATCAACGACGGCACGGCCACGGTCGCGCTGGTCAGCAACGGGGCCGGCATCACCTCGAGCACGCTGACGGGCGGCACGCTGAACCAGACCGGTAACGATGTCTCGGTCGGCTCGATCACGCCCACCTTCGTTCTCCCCGCCTCGGCCATCGGCACCGCCCCCTTTGTGTCCGGAACCGATGTTACGTTCAGCCTCGGCAACCTCAGCAACGACGATCGCGATGCCGACCAGGAATTCGCCGTCATCGAGTTCAACGCTCTCGTGGACAATGCCGGCACCACACCCGCCAACAGCAACGATGCGGGCGACGTGCTCAGCAACACCTTCTCGACCAATGTGAACGGTGCCCCGGTGGGCACACCTTCCAACGCGGTCACCACCACGGTCGTTGAACCGCAGATCACGAACGTGAATAAGGTAGTGAACGTCGTCAACGCCGATGCGGGCGACGTGGTCACCTACACAGTGACTTTCTCGAACACCGGCACCGCCACCGCCTTTGATGCCGTGCTGACCGACCCGCTGCCGCCTTCAGTCACATTGAACCCGGCCAGCATCAATGTGGCATCCACCGGTACGGTCACCGGCATCAGCACGGCGGGCACCGCCGGCAACAATCTGCAGGTCAACTTTGGCAGCATTGCTGCCGGCGCCACCGTTACGCTGACCTACACCGCGACGCTGAATTCGACCGTCGCCCCCAACGACATCATCAGCAACACGGCCACGCTGGCCTACACCAGCCTGCCGGGAACTAACGGCACAACGGTGAACCCCACCGGTTCCGCCAACACCGGTGCCGCAGGTGCCGCTGGCGGCGAACGCAACAATGCCGGCGGCATCAACGACTACACCGGCAGTGACCCCGCCTCGCTCACCGTCTCCAATGGAGCGATCGCCAAGTCGATTTTGGCGACGTCCGAAGCATCGACTGCGGGCAACAACGTCACCATCGGCGAGTTGACGACCTACGAACTGCGCGTCACGTTGCCGGAAGGAGCCATTCCGTCGATCAGCGTGATCGACAACATCCCGCCCGGTTCGGAGTTCGTTGCCGGCTCGACTGTCATCGACACGACGGGATTCAACGGCACGCTCCCGGCCGTCACGGTTACCAACACGGGCGGCAGTGGAGTCGACGTCCAGTTCAGCTTCGGCTCGACATCCGTCGTCGGCGACAACGTGACCACCAACAACACGTTCATCATCCGCTACCAGACGCGCGTACTGAACGTCGGCAGCAACGTCGGCGTCGCCCCGCAGACCACGCTGCCGAACACGGCGACCGCGCAGATCGGCACCGCGCCATCGCTCAGTTCGAACACGATCACAACGACCGTGGTCGAGCCGCGCATGACCATCGTCAAGAACATCGTGCAGACGACGGGCGACGCTGCCGACACGGTGACGATGACGTTCACCGTGCAGAATACCGGCACCTCGACCTCGTTCGACACCATCATCCAGGACACGCTGAACGCCGCCCAGTTCAACCCGGCGACCGTGAACTTCGGCACCGCGGGCACGCAGTACCCGGCCACGTTCACCCCGAGCATCAACCCCGCCACGGGTCTCCTTCAGTACACGGGCGGCACGATCGCCGCCGGGGCGACCGCGACCTTCAGCTTCACGGTGCAGATCACCAACACCGTGACGCCGGGGCAGACGCTTTCGAACACCGCACAGGTCACGCAGGCGACGACTCTGCCCGGCCCAGTAGCCGGCGAGCGGACGACAAACAGCACACCAAGCACCGACACTCTGGTGATCAACACCAACGGCATCAGCGGGTTTGTATATGTTGATGCGAATAACAACGGCGTCTTCAACGGTGGCGAAACCCCACTGGTGGGTGTCAATGTATTGCTGACCGGGACCGACCATCTTGGCAATCCCGTCAGCGTCACGCTGGCGACGGGTGCCGGCGGGGCTTACTCATTCACCGGTCTGCGGCCCGGCACCTACGCGGTCAGCGAACCGGCGCAACCGGCCGGGTTCCAGGATGGCCTCGACACGCCGGGCACTCCATTCGGCGGCACCGCGCTGCCACCGACCGGCGACGCGATCAGCGGCATCACTATCCCGCTGGGCGGCAACACGACCGGCGTGAACTATAACTTCGGCGAGATTCCGCCCGCCAGTGTTTCGAACCTCGTCTTCGAAGATGCGAACGGCAACGGTCGGCAGGACTTCGGCGAACTCGGGCTCGATGGCGTGGCCGTCTCGCTGACCGGGACCGACGTGAACGGGCTGCCCATCTCGCTGAACACGACGACCGCGGGCGGCGGCTTCTACGCCTTCAACAACCTGCAGCCGGGCAACTACACGGTGACGTTCGGCACCCTGGCCGGGTACGTCTTCACCGTGCAGGATTCCGCGGTTGCCACCGACCTGACCGACAGCGATGCCAATCCCGTCACCGGTGCGACCACAGTGTTCGCGCTGGCCGTCGGCCAGAACGACCCGACGCGCGACGCAGGCCTGTTCCGCCCCATCACCGTCGGCGATCGCGTGTGGTACGACGTGAATGGCGACGGCGTGCAGGATGCCGGCGAACCGGGTATCCCCGGCGCGACGGTCACGCTCGTGGGAGCGGGTCCCGATGAGATCTTCGGCAACGGGGACGACATCACGTACGCCTCGGTGACGACGGGTGCCAACGGCATCTGGACTGTGCCGAATGTGACGCCGGGCAGCGCGCGGGCCACGGTCAGCAATCTGCCCAATGGCCTGACCGCCCCCACCTTCGATCTCGACGGCACAGGCACCCCCAACTCCGCCACCTTCCCCAGCGTCTCCGGCACCAGCCGCACCGACGTCGATTTCGGCGTCCGGGGCACTGCGTCGCTCGGCGATCGGGTGTGGAACGATCAGGACGGCGATGGAGTGCAGGATGCAGGTGAACCGGGGCTCCCG
The DNA here is from genome assembly GCA_038324795.1 of Gemmatales bacterium. GTDB lineage: Bacteria > Planctomycetota > Planctomycetia > Gemmatales > Gemmataceae > JAIOQJ01. The sequence continues at coordinate 872 of JBBQII010000149.1, read as the reverse complement.
GGCGTCGGCGTCAGCGTCACCTGGCTCGGCTTTAACGGTGTCGCAGGCGGCGGTGACGATGTGGTCTCCACCACCACCACCAACAATGCCGGCATCTACAGCGTCAACAATCTCCCCGCTGGCAACTACGTCGTCTCGACCGTGTCCGCCACCGTGCCCGCCAACCTGTCGCCGACCGGCGACCTTGATGGCGTCGTCACGCCGAACACCGCCGCGACAACCCTGACGGCCGGCCAGAATCGCACCGATGTGGACTTCGGCTACCGCGGCCCCGCCTCGGTCGGCGATACCGTCTGGTTCGATGCCGACAGCAGCGGCACGCAGAATAACAACGAACCCGGTATCGCCGGCGCGGCCGTCACACTCGTCTGGGCGGGCCCCAACAACGTGCTGGGCGATGCCGACGACGTGACCTACACAACGACGACGGACGCCAACGGCAACTACCTGTTCCAAGGGCTGCCCGTCAACAACATCGGCGGCGACAACTACAGCGTGACGGTGGTACCGCCCGCCCAGTTCACGACGCCCACTTTCGATCTCGACGGCATCGTCACCCCGGGTGCCGCCAACTTCTTGCTCGCCCCGAGCCAGAACCGCACCGATGCGGACTTCGGCTATCGCGGCTCTATCACCGCCGGACTCGGCAATCGCGTCTTTGAAGACCTCAATGCCAACGGCATTCAGGATGCCGGCGAACCTGGCATCGACGGCGTCACCGTCACCCTCTACGATGCCGCAGGCACCAGTGTGCTGGCCACGACCGTCACCGCGGGCGGCGGCCTGTACTCGTTCCTCGGCCTGACGCCCGGCAACTATCAGGTCCAGTTCGGCAACTCCGCGGCCGCCGTCACCTACACCCGCACCCCCGC
>JBBQII010000148.1:0-7717 GCA_038324795.1 Gemmatales bacterium | reverse complement strand
AGGGTCGACATTCCCAGAGCGGCCCTGATCGCGCAGCCGGCCACGAGCAAAGTGAATCCGCCGGCTCAGCCCAAGCAATCGGTGAGCGGTCAGAACATCGACCCGACGCCGAAGAAGGAACAGCCGAAGAACATCGACCCGACGCCGAAGAAGGAACAGCCGAAGAACATCGACCCGATTCTGACGCCGAAGAAGGACCAGCCGAAGAACGTCGACCCGGTACCGACGCCGAAGAAGGACCAGCCGAAGAACATCGACCCGACACCGAAGAAAGAACTGCCAAAGGTGCCCGATCGCCCGCCGCCGGTGATCGTGAACCCGCAGCCGAAAACCGAGCCGGTACAGCCGAAACTGCCGCCAACCCAGCCCAAGATCGAGGCGCCGGCCCCGAAGTTGACGCCACCCGCGCCGAAACTGGAACCCGCGCAACCGAAGATTGAGCCACCGCCGAAGATCAACCCGCCCGCACCGAGAATCGAGCCGGCACAGCCGAAGATCGCTCCGCCCGCGCCTAAAGTGGAAAACCCGCAGCCAAAGGGTCCGCCGCAACCGAAGTTCAATCCGCCGCCGCCGCCGCAGCCGAAGATCAACGTGCCGCCGCCGCAACCGGCTCCGCAGCCGAAGTTCAATCCGCCGCCCCCGCCGCAGCCTAAGGTCAACGTACCGCCGCCGCAACCGGCTCCGCAGCCGAAGGTGAATCCGCAGCCGAAGCAGAATCCCCCGGCTGGGAAGATCAACCCGCCACCGGCAAAGGAGAATCCGCAGCCGAAGAAGAAGGATAAGAACTGAGTAAGTCCGTTCGCATCGCCCCGACGTTCGCGAAGTCGCACGTCGGGGCTTTTCGCTACTGCTACTCCAACGTCACCCGCGTGATTTCCTTATACGCGTCGGTCCGGCGGTCGCGGAAGAACGGCCAGTTGCGGCGGACGTCGTTCATGCGTGCGCGCGAGCATTCCGTGATGATCAGTTCCTCATCGCCGTGGCTGCCGCGCTTCAGCAGCACACCAAACGGATCGCTGACGAACGATGCGCCCCAGAATTCCAGTCCACCCTCCGGGGATGGTTCGAAGCCGACGCGGTTGATGGCTGCGACGTAGACCCCGTTGGCGATCGCATGAGAACGCTGGATCGTCTCCCAGGCATCATGCTGCGACTTGCCGAACTCGGCCTTCTCTTTCGGATGCCAGCCGATGGCCGTGGGATAAACCAGCAGCTCCGCCCCCTTCAACGCGGTGATGCGCGCACCTTCCGGGAACCACTGGTCCCAGCAGACCAGCGTGCCGACCTTGCCGAACTTCGTGGGGAACACCTTGAAGCCGAGGTCGCCCGGGCGGAAGAAGTACTTCTCGAAGTAAAGCGGGTCATGCGGGATGTGCATCTTGCGATAGATGCCCATCATCGTACCATCCGCGTCGAAGACCACTGCGGTGTTGAAGCACAGCCCGGCCATCTTCTTTTCGAAGAGTGACGCGACGACGACCGTGCCTGTCTCTTTGGCCACGGCACTCAGCCGTTCGGTGCGCGGGCCGGGGATTTCCTCGGCCAGATCGAACAAGTTGATGTCGTGTACCTTGCAGAAGTACGGCGACAGGAACAGCTCAGGCAGGCAGACGATCTGCGCCCCCTGCTTCGCCGCCTCGCGGATGCGCCCGACGGCGACTTCCATGTTCGCCGCGGGATCGGTCCCGCACTTCATCTGCACCAGTCCCAGCCGAAAACCATCCGCCATGCGTCTTCTCCCGGTAGTCGCGATGAACTATCGGTCAGTATAGCATCCTGTGAGGAAACACCATGGACGACGCACTGCTGAGCCAGCTTCGCACTCGCCTCGAAAGCCTTGCCGCCGCGGGGGTGGCGTTTCTGCCGCGCCTGCAGCCGCTCGCGGCGCCGCCCTCCGCGCCTTCTCCTGCACCCATGGCGACGCCGCTGGCGGCGGGAGAATCGCGCCCCATTGAACTGCAACTGCTCTCCCGGCAAGTTGCCGCGTGCACACGCTGCCCGGAACTCTCCTCCACGCGCACGCAGACGGTCTTCGGCATCGGCCCGCTCGATCCGGAACTCTGCTTCGTGGGTGAAGCCCCCGGTGCGGATGAAGATCGTCAGGGCGTCCCGTTTGTCGGGGCCGCGGGGCAACTGCTCGATCGCATCATCGCCGCGATGGGCCTGAAGCGCGAAGAAGTGTACATCTGCAACATCCTGCGTTGCCGGCCGCCGGGCAACCGCCAGCCGAAGCCCGACGAGGCGGCCCATTGCCGCGAGTATCTCGAACGCACGCTGGAGTTGGTGAAGCCGAAGTACCTGTGTGCCCTGGGGCTGACGGCCGCGCAGAAGCTGTTATCCAGCACCGCGTCACTGGGCAAACTGCGCGGCACGTTTCACGACTACAAAGGCATCCCCGTCATCTGCACGTATCACCCGGCCGCGCTGTTGCCCAGCCGCAGTCCGGAGAAGAAAGCCGACGTCTGGCAGGACATGAAAATGCTGCTGACGAAGATGGGCAAGCCGATTCCGGCACCGCGTCCGATTAGCCGCGACCCGTAGGTTTTGCGAAAGGGAGCGCGCTTCGCGTGGCACAGCGCTCCGCTCCGGAAAGCCTGCGCGTCGCGGCTAACACACATGTGTTTGCAGATGCATCGGACATGTCCGCGCGAATTGTGTGTTCATCTCACGCTCTTCCCCACCTCGTCCAGCAGCAGTGAGTTGGGCACCGAGTTGCCGAAGCGGTCGAACTGGTCGAAGGTCCAGACGACTTTCTTCGTGGCCGGGTCGATCTCGACTGCCAGCGGTTGCCCCTTGCCGGCGTGGCAGTTGCCGATGACGTAGTGGCCGTTCGGCAGCACTTCGAGCGTCGTCACCCACGCAAGTGTGATCTCGGGCAGGTCTTTCTGGTTCACCTGCCAGACGATCTTTTTCTCCGGCGACACTTCCAGTACCGAGTGCCCGTTCCCCGTGGCGATCAGCGTGTTGCCGTTCTTCAGCCGCAGGGCCGCGAACGCCTGGTTGCCCCACGCTTCGGGCCCATGCCCGCCGGCCGGCTTGCGATCGAACAGCGGCACCGGGTAGTCCCAGACGATCTCTCCCTTCGGGCTGTACTCACGGACGATGCCGTCGCCTTCATGGCAGACCAGGTAGTTGCCGGTGGGCAGCTTGCGGACAAGCCGGGTATCGCGGTGGGCATTCGGCTTCGACACTTGCAGCTTCACCTCATGCAGGATCTTCCCGTCGCGATCGACTTCGATGATGCGCCCCACGCCCGACTCCGCGATCATCAGCCGATCGCCCTCAAGCGGCTGGAACGCGTGAACCTCGATCTTTTTCCCCATGTTGCCGTTCATCGTCGCGCTGTCGTAGGACCAGACGACTTTCTTCGTCTTCGGGTCGATCTCGGCAATCTTGGCCGAACCCTGCTGAACGAGAATGTTGCCGTCGGCCTTCACCTGCACGTCATGGATGCCGCCCCAGGGCATCTCCCATTCGATCCCGCCTTCGGCATCGACGACTGCGAGTTTCCCGTTCCCCTGCACCAGCACACGATGCGCCGCCGCTGCGGGGAGCGCCATCAACAACAGAATCGCCATGGATTTCAGCATGAGTATCTCCCTGTTACTGTCTGTCAGGTTGACGATGTCATTGTCCCGCTCGGAACATCAGAAAACCATCAGCCACGGATGAAACACGGATAAAGAAAAGAAGCCTGATGGTGGAACCTCAGCAGAATGTAAGTCCCTGTTTTCATCCGTGTTTGATCCGTGTTTCATCCGTGGCTGTTTCTTTATGGTGTAAGTCACTCGTCGTCGCTTAAGCTACCGGTTAACAACCCTAAGGAGTCTCGCCAGAATAAATTGCCGGTTTTAGAGAAGAGGATCACGAAAGCACGAAAGAATGAAAACACGAAAAAGCATGATGGTAATGCCGCATTTCTCGTATTTTCGTCGTTTCGTGCTTTCGAGCTTTCGTGATTCTCTTCATCGGCGCCGATACGATCCGGCAACCTATTTTGGCTCGAATCTTAATCCCGAAACTTCAACGACGTATGCAGATGCTCGTACCCCAGCACGGCGTCCGCGTACACGCTGGTTGCTTCGCGGTGCCAGTAGCCGGGGTTCGGCATGGCGGGCGTGAAGTGCGTCATCCAGAGGGCCTTTGCCCGTGCGGCCATGGCCAATGCCGCAGTCTCCGCGAACGTCATATGCTTGTTTTCGATCGCCTTGGGCCGATCGGCCGGGTCACCGTAGGTTGCCTCGCAGACGAGCAGGTCAACATCGCTGTGGAACTCGACGAGTTTCTGCGTCGGCCGGCTGTCGGTCAGGAAGCCGAACGCCAGCCCGGGCCGCGGCGGGCCGAGAACTTCATCGGGCTTCACTTCGCGGCCATCCGGGTCGGTGACCGTTTCACCGCGCTGCAGGTTCTTCCAGAACGTGACCGGCAGGCCGAGTGCCTGGGCCTTCTCGGGCAGAAAAGCCGGGGCACGCGAAAGGTCCATCCGGAACGACAGGCACGGCATGTCGTGCTCACCGAGGCAGGTTCGCACCTGCAGTTGGCCGACGTCGTACACTTCCTGCGGGTTGCCCGTCGACTCGATGCACTTCACCGGGAACGGCAACCGCGGAGCGATGACGCGCAGCGAATCGACGACGCGCTGCACGTTCCGCGGGCCGATGATTGTGACCGGCTCATGCGCTTCGCGCCCGCTGTTGCCGATGGTCAGCAACAGGCCCGGCAGGCCCGACACATGGTCGGCATGAAAGTGGGTGATCAAGATCGTGCCGATGTCTTTCAGCCCCCAGCCGAGCCGGCGCAGGCTGACCTGCGTCCCCTCGCCGCAATCGATCAGGATCAGCTGTCCGCCGCTGCGCACGAGGACGCTCGACAGAAACCGTTCCGGCAGCGGCATGGTGCCACCGGTACCCAGGAGACAGACATCGATCATCAAGCACCTTTCGTGAAAGAGTATTGATAGAAGTTTAGCGGGCATCCCGACGGGATGCGCCGGAACGCTTGCAACATACCCTGTTCCCCGTTAACGTGAACAGTACCCCCGAAGAGGAACACCACGATGCGATTGCCGGCCGCCCTGTTCATGCTGTTGTTCATCACGCCGCTGCACGCCGCCGACCCGTTGGCCGAAGCGCGCCTGCGCCTGCTGAAGGGCAACTACGCCGAGGCACGCGAACTCTACGAAGCTCAGAAGGGTTCCCCCGCCGCTTGCGGCGTCGCCAGGACTTGGGCCGCCGAAGGCGATCTCACCAAAGCACTCGCAACAATCGACACCGCCCTGAAGGATTCCCCCGAAGATCCGGCCCTGCTGGCCGAGCGCGGCGACATCCTCTACCAGACGGGCCAATGGGACGACGCGCTGAAAGTCGCCGAGCAAGCCATCAAACTCAAGGACGACCAGTTCCTGGCCCGCTGGGTTCGCGCCCGCATCCTCCGCGACCGTGGCGATATGAAGGAAGCCGATACCGAGATGCGCTGGTTCGTGCGCACCTACACAAGACGCAGCAACATGGATGCGGATATCAAGGATCCCGATGAGCTTCTCATCGTCGGCCAGGCCGGCAGCGAGAATGCCCGCTGGCACAGCCTCAGCGATCAGTTCGAGTTCATCCTCAACGATATCTACGGCGACGTGCTGAAGATCGAACCGACCAACTGGCAGGCCGAATATCTGGCCGGCACGATGCTGCTCGAAAAGATGAACGTCCCTGAGGCGAACAAGGCGTTCAGCAAAGCGCTGAAGCTCAACCCGCGCGCCGCGGAGGCTCAGGTCGCCCGCGGGCAGTCGGCCATGATCACCTTCGAGATCAAGGATGCCGAAGGCTTTGCCGACCATGCGTTGACCCTGAATCCGAACCTTCCCGCCGCCCTGCGGCTGCGGGCGGATGTGCATCTTGCATCGGGTGAATTCGATAAGGCCATGGCCGTGCTTGAGAAAGCAAAGAAGATCAATCCGCGCGATGAGGCAACACTGGCCCGCATCGCGGTCTGCCACAAGCTGCGGAAAGACGCCCCGGCCTACGACAAGGTTGTGGCCGAGGTGACCGCGTTCAACCCGCGTCCCGGGATGTTCTACTTCGACCTGGCCCATCAACTGGAAGAGCGCAAGTTCTACACCGAGGCCGAGACCGCCTACCGCAAGGCGCTGGAACTGAACGACAAGCTGTCCGGCCCGAAGAATCAACTGGGTCTGTTGTACCTGCGTTTAGGCAAGGAGGACGAAGCGCGCGACCTGCTCGACAAGGCGTTCGCGTTCGACCCGTTCAACGTGCGTGTCGCCAATTCGCGCAAAGTTCTCAAGCATCTGACCAACTACGAGACGAAGGAGTCAAAGCACTACATTCTGCGGTTCGATCCCAAGACCGATCGCATCCTGGCCGAGTTCTTGCTGGAGTTTCTGGAAGACGTTCACGAACGGCTGAAGAAAGACTTCAACTACGAGCCGGAAGGCAAAATGCTGATCGAGGTATTCAACAACCACGAGATGTTCAGCGGCCGAACGGTGGGGCTGCCCGACCTGCACACGATCGGGGCCTGCACGGGCCGGGTGGTGACGATGGTCTCGCCGAAGGGCAAGGGGCTGGCCAAGTCGTTCAACTGGGGCCGGGTGATCCGCCATGAGCTGGTACACATCTTCAACCTTGCGCAGACCGACTACCAGGTGCCGCACTGGCTGACGGAAGGCCTGGCCGTGCGTAACGAAGGCGGCGTCCGGCCGCCTGCATGGAATGTCTCGCTCCGCGAACGCGTCGAGAAGAGCGACCTGTTCACGCTCGACAATGTATTGCTCGGCTTCGTGCGCCCGCGCTCGCAGGAAGACTGGACGATGGCGTACTATCAGAGCTATCTGTACGTCGAATATCTCATCAAAACGCACAAGATCGAAGCCGTGGGCCGGATGCTGGAAGCCTACGGCCGGGGCCTCGATACCGATGCGGCCATCAAGAAGGTCTGCGGCATCGAGAAGGCCGAGTTCGAGAAGGGCTACCGCGCCTACGTGACCGCACTGGTGAAGACCTTCCCCGTGATCGCCAAGGCCGACACGGCAATGACGTTCGCGGAACTGCAAAAGGCGCATGACAAAGACCCCGATGATGCCGACATCGCCGCGCGCCTGGCGGCCGAGCATCTGCGCCGCAAGGGGAAGGACGAAGCCGCGAAACTGGTCGAGGCCGTGCTTGCAAAGGACAAGGCACATCCGCTGGCGACGATCGTCAAAGCGAAGCTGATGGTCGCCGACGGTGACGACGATGGTGCCCGCAAACTGGTCGAAGCCGCGACCGAAGCGCATCCCGCCGACGCCCGGCTGCGTGCCTATCTCGGCAAACTGCTGCTCGATGCCAAGGACCCGAAGGCGGCCGCGGAACAGTTCGAACGCTGCCGGACGCTCGACCCGCTGTCGACCGAGTGGTTGACGCAATTGAAAGAACTGTACGCAAAACTCGATGACGGCCCGCGCCTGATCGACGTGCTGAAGGAGATCGTCGAAAAGGATGCCGACGACCTCGATTCCAGAAAACTGCTGGCCAAGCGCCTCGTCGATGCGAAGATGTACGCCGAGGCCGAAGTGTACGCCACCGATGCATTGCTGATCGACGTCCTCGATGAGGAAGCCCGCAAGCTGCTGCTGGAATCCCTGCGTGCCCAGCAGAAGAACGACGAAGTCAGGAAGATCGAACAGCGCTATCAATAATGTTCAGCGGCGAACGCTACGGGCTCG
>JBBQII010000147.1:0-7723 GCA_038324795.1 Gemmatales bacterium | reverse complement strand
GCAGTAGATGTCGTTGGCAATCGTGTGGTCGGCCACCAGCGTGGCCTTGAACCCGGGCGGCAGCTTCAGGCCGTGGTCGTCGGCCGCGACGGGCATCGTGATCAGAATCAACGCGGAAGTGACAATCCGTCGAGTCATGGCGATCGACTCCGTGAACGGGGCTGAACGTGACAGGGTAGACCATACCAAACAGACGCAGCGGGCGGAATCCGGTATTCAGAACCTTGGCGGGCAACGAGTGTTTGTATTGTTAGCCGCAACGCGGAGGCCTTGCGCATGCGGAGCGCGCACACGTTGGCAAACGATTCGTCGGGGGGGGGTCCGCGCTCCGCTGCGCAAAGCCTCCCCATCGCGGTTAACCCGCCATTCTTCATGGAGTTTACTTAATGATGCGACCTCTCACTTTACTCACCGTGTTACTGCTGGCGGCTTCAGCGCATGCGCGGCAGCCGAATGTCATTGTCATTGTCGGCGACGACATGGGCTATGGCGACATCAGCCTGCACGGGTGCAAGGACATCAAGACGCCGAACATCGATTCACTGGGCAAGAACGGGGTGCAATGCACCAACGGCTACGTCTCCGGTCCGTACTGCTCGCCGACGCGCGCGGGCCTGATGACCGGCCGATACCAGACGCGCTTCGGCCACGAATTCAACCCCGGCCCCAAGGACAACGACAACCATCCGGGGCTGTCGCTGAAGGAAACAACCATCGCCGACCGGTTCAAGAAGGCCGGGTACGCGACGGGCATGGTGGGCAAGTCGCACCTGGGTTATGCACCGGAGTTCCACCCGCTGAAGCGCGGCTTCGACCAGTACTTCGGCTTCCTGGGCGGGGCGCACCCGTACATTCCCGGCAAGGGGGCGATCATCATGCGCGGGACCGAAGCGGTCAACGAGACCGAGTACCTGACCGATGCGTTCGGCCGTGAAGCGGCCGCCTTCATCGATGGCCACAAGGAGAAGCCGTTCTTCCTGTACCTGGCGTTCAACGCCGTTCACACACCGCTTCAAGCGACCGACCCGTACCTGAAGCGATTCCCGGACCTCGAAGGCAACCGCAAGACCTACGCGGCGATGATGGCCGCGATGGACGACAACGTCGGCAAGGTGCTGACCAAGCTGCGCGACAGCAAGCTGGAAGAAGACACGCTGATCTTCTTCATCAGCGACAACGGCGGGCCGGCGATCAATGCGTCACACAACGGCCCGCTCAACGGTCACAAAGCGACCACCTGGGAAGGCGGCGTTCGCGTTCCCTGGTTCGTACAGTGGAAGGGCCATCTGCCGACCGGCAAAGTGTACGAACAACCGGTGATCCAGTTGGACATCCAGCCGACCGCGCTGGCGGCCGCGGGCATCACCGACAAGGAAGCGAAGTTCGACGGGGTGAATCTGCTGCCCTATTTGGAAGGCAAGAACGACGCCCCGCCGCACGACGCGCTGTTCTGGCGCTTCGGCAAGCAGACCGCCATTCGCAAGGGCGACTGGAAGCTGATGGACGCCAACGGCTCGAACGGACCCAAGCTGTTCAACCTGAAGGACGACATCGGCGAGAAGACCGACATGACGGCCAAGAACCCCGAGAAGGTCAAGGAACTGCAGGCCGCGTGGGATGAATGGAACAAGGGGAACGTGGCAGCGACATGGGGTGCGCCGAAACTGGCGAAGAAAAAGAAGGATTAGCGTTCGAGAAGATAGTGAACCACGAACAACTCGAATCAGACGAATAAGAACAGAGATGGAATCGACTGATTCGTGGTTCGATTCGTGCGATTCGTGGTTCAACTGTTTTGTCGTGAACGTGCACACGTGGACGTGTACACTACGGGGCATGCCCTGCGTAGCGCGCACGTCCGCGTGTGCGATTGTTGATTGCCGCTGAACGTGCACACCACGGAAAATCTGCCATGCGCATCTTCGCAATTCTGCTTCTGCTTCCGCTCATCGCAAACGCCCAGGCCGATCTGATCATTCACAACGCCAAAGTGCTGACCGTCGATGCGAAGTTCAGTATCGCGGAGGCGGTGGCCGTCAAGGATGGGCGGATCACGAAGGTCGGCAAGAACGCGGACATCCTTGCACTGAAGACCGACAAGACGCGCGTCATCGACGCGGGCGGCAAGGTCGTGATGCCCGGGCTGATGGACAGCCACACGCACCCGCTGGGCTCGGCACTGTCCGAATGGAAAGAGCCGCTGCCGGCCCTGCGCTCGCTCGACGATGTGTTCGCCTACATCAGGAAAAAGGCCGAGACGACCAAGGAAGGCGACTGGATCGTCGTCCGCTATGCGTTCCCCACTCGCCTCAATGAAGCACGATTCCCCACCATTGCCGAACTCGATGCCGTGGCCCCGAAGCACCCGGTGCTGTACCATGCCGGGCCTGCAGGCATCTGCAACACCATGGCGCTGAAAGTCTCGGGGGTCACCAAAGAGACGAAGAACTCCGGCGTCGTCAAAGACCCGAAGACGGGCGAACCGACCGGTATGCTGCGCGCGGCGTACGGTGTCCTCAAGGGCGTACCGGGTGAAGACCCGAGCATGAAACGCGACGACAAGCTGGAAGCACTCAAGAAGCTGTTCGCCCTCTACAACGAGCACGGCCTGACCAGCGTGGCCGACCGCAATGCCGGGCGCGACACGCTGAACATGTACCGCGACCTGCAGAAGAAGGATGAACTGACGGTGCGCGTGAATGTCGCGCGCAGCTTCGACGCGAGCGGCACACGCGAACAGATCATCAAACGGCTCGAAGCACTACCGGGCGAAGACAACTTCGGCGGGCCGACCGGTGCCGGCGACGAATGGGTGCGCGTGGGGCCGATCAAGCTGTTCCTTGATGGCGGCATGCTCAACGGCACGGCCTACATGCGCCAGCCGTGGCCGAAGGGGCCCACCTATCAGGTAACCGAAGACGATTACCGCGGCCTGTTGTTCATTCAGCCCGACCAGTTGACAATGGTTCTCGAAGAAGCGGCGAAACGCAAATGGCAGATGACCGCCCACACTGCCGGGGAAGGGGCGATGGATGTGCTGCTTGATTCCTACGAACTGGTCAATCGCATGACGCCGATCAAGGATCTGCGCTTCTGTATCACGCACGCCAACTTCCCGTCGAAGCGGAACCTCGAGCGCTGCAAGGAACTGGGCGTCTGTGCCGACATTCAGCCCGCCTGGCTGTACAAGGACGGCACGACGCTGTTAAACGTCCTGGGCAAGGAGCGCGTCCGCTGGTTCCAGCCGTACAAGTCATGGCTGGAGTACACAACCATCGGCGGCGGCAGCGATCACATGCTGGCTTACGATTCACTGAAGTCGACCAACCCGTGGAGCCCCTGGCTGGGCATCGCGGTCACACTTCACCGCACCACCGAACGCGGCACCGAGCTGTTCCCCGAAGAGAAGCTGACGCGCGAACAGGCCCTGCGCCTGTACACGATCAATAACGCCTACCTGCACAACGAAGAGAACGCGAAAGGCAGCCTGGAGACCGGCAAATACGCCGACCTCATCATTCTCGACCGCGACGTGATGACCTGCCCCGTCAACGAGGTGGCCGGTACGAAGAGCGTGTTGACCGTAGTGAACGGCAAGGTGGTCTACGAACGGAAATAGTTTAGCCGCGTCGCGGCCAAACTTGAGTTGTCATTAAGCCGCCTGCCGCAACGTACTCGTCCCGCGCATCTCGTGCATGATGAACGCTGCCGCCCGTTCGCAGGCACCGGGCTGGGCGACGCGGTCGCGCACTTCCTGTAACTGCTGTTTCACTTCCAGCATCCGGCTCGGGCGGTCGAGCCATTCCAGTACGCGCTCCGCCATTTCCGGCGCGGGGCTGTGATCGGTCAGAAACTCCGGATAGATTTCCTTGTCCGCCAGCAGGTTCACCAGCGTGATGTACTTGCACAGCTTGAACTGCCGACCCAGGAACAGTGCGAACCGGCTGAGCCGATAGATGATGGCCGCGGGCTTGTTGTGGTACATGATCTCGAGGCTCACCGAGCCGGAAACCGACAGGCAAGCCTCCGCGGCACTGATGATGTCGAGCGTGCGCCCGGTGAACACTGTGATCGGCATCTCGGGCTTGGCGGCGATCAACTCGCGCGCGACGACCGCTTGCGCTTCGTTGAAGCTGGCGACCAGGAAGCGCGTGCCGGGACGCTGTTCGTGGATCAGCCGCGCGGCATCGAGCATGTCGGGCAGATTCTTTTTCACTTCCTGCATGCGCGAGCCGGGCAGAATGGCGACCGGCCGGCCGGGAAGTCCCTTCTGGTAGTCGACGAACAACGCATCGGGCTTCTTTGCGGCCAATTCGTCGAAATAGGGATGGCCGATGTAGTCCGACCGCATGCCGCGCTTCTTGTACCACTCGTCTTCGAACGGCAACGCGGAGAGCACATGGCGGACATACTTCTTCATCTTCTTGATGCGCCACGGAGCCCACGCCCACAGTTGCGGCGGCACGAAGTAATAGACGGGGATCCCTTCCGCATGCGCCCGTTTCGCCAGGCCCCAATGGAAGCCGGGAAAATCGATCAGAACCACGGCATCCGGCTTCTCATCGCGAAAGTAGCGTTGGGCCTGCTTCGTCAGCCGGATGAACTTGAAGATGTTCAGCAACGCGTGCAGGAACCACATGACGGCGAGGCTGGTCAGCGGGAACAGCAGCTTGCAGCCGGCTGTTTCCATCTTCTCGCCGCCGAAGCCGCTGAAGCGAATGGTCGCGTCGGCCTTCTTCAAGGCTTTAATCAGGTTCGCGCCATGCAGGTCGCCGCTGGGCTCCCCGGCACTGATGAACAGGTGCATGCGACTTCCTTGTCGATGGCGATTGAGGTCAGTTCTTTCGGGGAGAGTTTACGCCATCATGAAACGGGGCGAAACCCCAACTTGGGCGGCTTCACGTGACGGGCGCGTTGTTCATCATTTCCGCACAAAGCGCGTGCCCACTGCCGTCAGCGCGGCCGACTTGCCCCGTTCGACATGGAAGATGACGGGCGTTCGTCCCAGTTCCTCGTCATTCGCCCGGAAGACGTCGTCCTGCCAATGTTTCAGCGAACCGGTGAACGTACTCCACGACAGCGTCAGCGATCCATCCTTCAGCGACACCGTCGCAGCGCCGTAAGCGGGGTGCGTGTACTCGCCAACGTAGTCGGCCAGTGCCAGCGTCGGTGAAGTCCCCTGTCGGCGCTGGCGCTCCGCCTGCACTCGGGACTGCCTCGCCGCGAAAGCCTCGGCGGAGACGATGTCGCCGTAGTGCTTGTTCCAGTCGTACTTGGGCGCTTCGAGGAACTGGTCGACGAGCATGTTGCTCAGGGCCTGGTTCATGCGCGTCTGTTCGCGGTTGCTCAGGATCGCCAACGCGAATTTCTTCTCGGGAATCAGCGTGATGTGGGCGCGGAAGCCATCAATGACGCCGCCGTGGGACACCAGCAGTTCGCCCCGGTAGTCCTGGATGACCCAGCCCATGCCGTAGCTCATCTGCTTCGTGAACGGATGGTTCTTGCGCGTGCCTTCATCCACAGGAATGACGACGTGCGGCCGGCGCGTATGGGCGAGATTGGCCGCGGATATCAGTTGCCTGCCACCGTGTTTGCCGTCGTTCAACTGCAGACGCAGCCACGGGGCCAGGTCGCTGGCGGAGCAGTTCAGCGACCCGGCCGGGTCGGGGACTTTCATCGCGTACCATTCGCCTGCCGTCAGCTTGCCGTCGAATTCCGTGTGCGGCATCGCGCAATCGGTGGGTAGCTTCAGTGTCGTCAGCGTGGCATTCTTCATCTCAAGTGGTGTGAGCAATCGCTCGGTCATCAGGTCGGCCCACGGCTTGCCCGCGGCGTTGCTAGCAGCCTTTCCCGCCGCCATGAACATGACGCTCTGATACTGCATCGCGGTGCGGAACGGTTTGTCGAGCGGCAGAAAGGCGAGCCGGCGGATCATCTCATCCTGATCCCAGGCCGCGCGATACCAGAGGAGGTCATGCGGCGCGACCCCGGTGCGGTGCGCCACCAGATCGTCAATGCGGACATCAGCATCGGCACGCGGATCGGAAAGATGGAAGTCGCGAAGGTGCTTGCGGACCGGGTCATCCCAGGCGATTTTCTTTTCATCGACCAGCGAGGCGAGAACCGCCGTGGTGAACGCCTTGGTGCAGGACGCGAGCGGAAAGACCGTCTCCGCTGTGATGCGTTCGGGCTTCCCCGCCTCGCGCAGACCATGCCCTGCCAGGTACAGCGTGCGTTCACCGTCGACGATGACAACAGCAACGCCCGGCACGTTCCAGGCGGTCAATGCGTCGTCAATCAACGGTGCGGGGTCAACGGCGAGGGCAAACATGGTCAGTGTAAGAAGCATATTAACCCAGTTTAGCGTGCATCCCGACGGGATGCACGGAGATCATACACCAATGAAGCCGCAGAATGCTCCGCCTTTGTTCCCGTTGTTCGGGCCACCCCATTGCCCGTTGAAGCCGTTATTCGGGCCACCCCATTGCCCGTTGAAGCCGCCACGGTTGCCGTTCCCGTTAAAGTTGTTGCCGTTCCAGCCATTCCCGTTGAAGCCGGGCTGACCGTTGAAGCCGTTCATCGAATTGAAACCGCCAATGTTCTGACCATTGAGGCCGTTCATGGCGTTATTGCCGCCGAAGTTCCCCGGCATCTGGTTCCACTGGTAGTTGCCCCGGTTGCCCATGTAGCCGGAACTGATCTGCGGTTGCTGGCGCACGTTGTTCGGCATGACCGGCTGCTGAGCGGGCGGGGCGGCCCGCATCGGCAGCGCGGGGCGCACCGGCGCGGCACCGTCGAGGCGCTGCGTCATGACAACGAATGACGCCACGCCCAACACGGCGGTGGCAGTGAACAACACCTGAGAGGAAGAACGGTTCATGGCTCAGTCTCTGCGATTGACCGAGCGGGGCGGCACCAGCGCCCCGCGAAAGGGTACAACGCGTGACGAACGCGCAAGCTGGGGAAACTTGCGCGGCAGGAACTGCGCGATTGACCTCGTCCGCCATGCTTCCGGCAGCGCTGAACGCTTGCCGACTTTAGCGGAACGCCGAGATATCCCGGAAGAATCACCCGCACAACCGGCATTTTCGGCAAAGCTGATGTTGACGTAATACCGATCCCAGTTATGGTCCCCGACCAGTCGTCTCTGGGCGACACGGATGCGCGAGCATCCATGGGGGAATGCACCGGCTGCCTGTCCGATTCGGGTTGGGGAACTCGAATCTGGCGACGCGGCGACCGGCTTGAAGGGGGAAGCGGCAAATGCGCAAGCATGGGATCACGATGTGCCTGTGGCTCGCGGGAGCAATCCTGCTGGGAACGGCATCGCCGCGGGCACGGGCCCAGTGGGACGTTTCGGGGTACGAATCCCGGCAGTCGCCACTGCCGCTCGGCCAGGACCGCCTCACCTCGGGCGGTATTTATGGCTCGTGTGAATTCATTTTCATGCACGGCGACCGTAATATCGGTAGTCAGCTGATCGCCGTGCGCGGCTTCCGCGACAGCGACGGCTCGATCACCGGTTCACCCGGGTTCATGCTGGGTTCGCAGCGCTGGGCACTCGATACCGACTCGTTCGGCCGTACCACCTGGGTACCGGGGGCCCGCATCACCCTCGGCTACAAGTTCGAGGACGGCTCGGCGATCTCGGTCCGCTGGACACAGCTTGACCAGGCCCGCTACAACACGAGCGCCGGCCCGATTCCCGTCGATTTCAACACGG
>JBBQII010000146.1:0-7745 GCA_038324795.1 Gemmatales bacterium | reverse complement strand
GAGTACCGCATTGGTTGGGAAGTGGTATAAACATATCGGAGCGGTTGTGTCTGCGAGTAATGCAGCCGTTTCCTCGCTGACGCACCGGCTCCGATCTGCACCCGATCGCAATGAACGTCGATCCTTTTTTGAATGGCATCTCCTTTTTCCGCCGTCCATAATCACTTCTCCCGCCGAACCGGAGAACTCCCACCATGCGCATTCTCGTCACTGCTGCCTTCATTGCCGTTTCACTTCCCGTCGCTAACGCCGATGACTGGCCGCGTTGGCGTGGGCCGGCAGGCGATGGCCACTCGGCAGAGAAGAATATCCCCACGAAGTGGTCGACCGAGTCGATCCTCTGGCGGACGCCGCTCAAGGGGGTCGGGCAGTCGTCGCCGATGATCTGGGGCGATCGCATCTTCATCACTTCCGCACTCGGGAACGGCAAGGCCCGCCTCGTCATCTGTGCCGATCGCAAGTCCGGCCGGATCTTGTGGGAGCAGGAAGCATGGGCAGGTGAACCCGAGCAAAGCCACGCGCAGAACGGCTGGGCGACTGCTTCCTGCGCAACGGACGGCGAGCATGTCGTCGCCTTCTTCGGCAAGGGCGGGTTGCATGGCTTCACGGTGGAAGGCAAAAAGCTCTGGTCTCGCGATCTGGGCGGTTTTCCCGGTGTCTGGGGAGTCGCGGCCAGCCCGATGATCTTCGGCGATCTGGTGATTCAGAACTGTGAAGCGGCGGGGGAGGGCTACCTGCTCGCGGTCAACAAAACGACCGGCAATGACGTCTGGAAGACACCGCGCCCGGCACCCGAACGCGGCGGTTGGAGCACGCCGGTGCTGATGAAGTCCGGCAGCAAGCAGGAACTGGTGCTCAACGGCGAAAAGGCCGTCATGGGTTACGACCCGCTCACAGGCAAACAACTATGGACTTGCAAGAGCTTCGCGGGCCGTGGCGATCCAACGGTTACCCCGGGCAAGGACCTGCTGTACGTCGTCAACGGTCAACCGGGCGATATCTACGCTATCAAGCCTGGCGGCACCGGCGATGTGACGAAGTCGCACATGGCCTGGCATACGGCCCGCAAGAACGGGCGGGATCAACCGTCGCCGATCCTGATCGGCGACTACCTGCTGGTCACCAGCATGGGCGGCATCGCGACCACGTATGAGGCCGGCACCGGCAAAGTCATCTGGACCGGGGAACGGTTGAAGGGTGCGTTTTCCTCTTCACCCATCGGAGCGGGTGGATTGGCGTACTTCCAAAACGAAGCGGGCGAGACCAGCGTGATCGAGCCGGGCAAGGCCCTGAAGGTCGCCGCCACCAACAATCTGGGAACAACGGGTGAAGTGTTCCGTGCCTCGCTGACGCCCTGCGACGGGAAGTTGTACACCCGTTCGGACAAGGCGCTGTACTGCATCGGCGAAAAGAAGTAACCGAATCGTCGTCCGTCTTCGGTTCCACAAGATACAATCTCTGCTGCGGCAAGATTCAAGGGAACAGAGATGGGGTGGTTGGCCGACGATGTACGTGGTCAAGGAGATCTACTGCACGCTGCAGGGTGAAGGGGCGCAGACCGGCCGGGCGGCTGTCTTCCTCCGTTTCACGGGCTGCAATCTCTGGTCCGGCCGGGAGCAGGACCGGGCGTCTGCCATCTGCCAGTTCTGCGATACCGACTTCATCGGCACGGACGGCCCCAACGGGGGCAAGTTCGCCACCGCCCGCGGACTGGCGGCGGCGGCCATGAACCAATGGCAGGGTATCGGCGGGCAACCGCTTGTCGTCTGCACCGGCGGTGAGCCACTGCTGCAACTTGATCGCGAACTGGTTGATGCCTTTCACACGGTCGGCTTCGAGATCGCCGTCGAAACCAACGGCACTTTGCTGCCGCCCCCGGGAATCGACTGGGTGACGGTCAGTCCCAAGGCTGGTTCAGTGCTGGCACTGGAGACGGGCGACGAATTGAAACTGGTCTTCCCGCAAGTGGGGGCCGAACCGGAACGCTTCCAGCAGATGCCGTTCCGGCACTTCTACCTGCAGCCAATGGACGGACCGCACCGCGAACGGGCAACACGCGAGGCGGTCGCCTACTGCCTGGCACACCCGCAATGGCGGCTGAGCGTGCAGACGCACAAGTTCATTGGAATTGATTGACGTCAAACGCATCCCCGAAGTGCGGAAACCCTCACGTCGGGGCGTGGCGCACTGTCATCCGCCTGCGCCGCCCCCGCCGCCCATCTGCAGGTTGATGCCGACGCCGCCGCCGATCACCTGGAGCAGGATCAACAGAATCGTCGCACCACCCAGGATCCGCTTGAGCGGTGACTCATCGGGCTTCAGGAAGCCGATCGCGCCAAACGCGAGCAGGAAGAAGCCGATCATCTTGAACATCACGTTGTACCAGACGGCCTTCTTCTCTGAGGCGGCGGCGAACTTCACACTGTCCATCAGGCCCGGCTCGGTCGATTTGTTCCACTCTTTTTCCTTCTCGTCCAGCCGCTTGGACTCGTCGGCAGATGGTGCCTTGCCGTCCGGTTTGTCGTTCACGCCTCGCTTGTAAACTTCCCAATCGAGCCGTTCAGATTCATACTTGCCCTGTCGCCCCGCCGTGGTCGCCCGATCAAGTCCCACAGAAAAGAAGCCGTAAATCGTCAAAAACAGCCCGATGCCGTACAGCCAGGTCGGCAAGTCGGCGACGCCTTTCATCTTGTTCAGGTATTCGCCCATGCCCGGGCCGCGGATCTTGCGAACGGCGTCGGCCGCGTCGCCGGCATCGTCGTCGCGGTCGCGCTTGCGTCGGCTGCCGCGCTCTTCGCGTTCTTCGTCATCGCGGCGGCGCGGGCGGTCGCGCTCGCGCTCGCCCGTGTCTTCTTTCCGGGGCGGCGCTGCGGCCGCGTCTTCCTTCACCAGCCCCTCCTCGGCCACGACCAGGCGGGCGTTGCACTTCTTGCACGCGATCCGTCGGCCGATATCGTTCTCGGTCACCGCGTACACGGCTCCGCATTCGGGGCAGGCATTATTCATCGGGACATCGCTCCGGAACAAACAGCGCACACGGGGGGATTTCCAATCGAGTATAATTTCCCCGCCGGCCGCAACGCAAGTACGGTTCATGCGGTTCCGCAAGCAATTCGTTCCGACTCTGACGGTTGTAGGGGCAACGCATTCCACAGAGATCTTTGCAGTAGATTTGTTCATCGCCTATAATCAGGTGGGGACGCTCCCCTCCCCGTTTGTCGTGTCTCCACCGATTCGTCACCTGCGGATGAGCGGCATGATTGCATTAACTCGACTGTTTGCTGCGTGGTTCGTCGCTGTTTTGCTTGCCGCGTCCGCCCCCGACCCTGTCCGGGCGCAGAACGAGGCAGGCACGGCCGACGGCATCTTTGAGACGGTCCAGAACCCGATCACCGATGCGACACTGACGCAGATGAAGAACCGGATCGATCGGGCCATCAACCAGCCCAACGCCCGGATTCGCAAGGTCGTTTTCGATTTCAACCCCGGCGACAACGAGGCCGGCAGCCCTAACTACGGTTCCTCCCGCGACTTCGCCGAGTACATCCAGAAGCTCAAAGACAACGGCGTTGCGACCATTGCTTTCGTTCACGGTAAGACGAGTCGGCACACGGTGCTGCCCGCCCTGGCCTGCAACGATCTGGTCATGTCGGCCGATGCGAAGATCGGCGACGTGATCACCGGCAACGATCCGGTCTCACCCGATGTGGCCGCGATGTACGCGAAGGTCGCCGGGAAGACGAACGAAGCCGTCGTGCTGAAGATGCTCGACAGGAACATGGTTGTCGTCAGTGGCCGCAAGGACGGCAACACCGTCTACGTCGATCAGGCGAATGCGGAGCGCGAAGGCGTTCACATTGCCGACCGCGCCAAGCCGCCCGTGCTGTCGCGTGGCGCGACCGGGCTGTACACACTTGAGCAGGCCACCCAGTTCGGCCTCAGCAGTGCGACCCGTGAAACCCGTGAAGCCGTGGCCGAGCTTTACAACATCTCGACCGCCAGTCTGCGCGGCGACCGCACCGGCGGCAAACCGGTGAAGGCCGTGAAGATCGATCTCGCCGGCCCCATCGACGACGCGATGTTCCAGAAGTTGAAGGGCCAGCTGAAGGAAGTCCGCCGGAAAAATGAGAACACGATCTTCTTCATCGTCGAGTGCAACGGCGGCAACGCTAAGGTTGCCCGCGAGATGGCCGACGAAATCCGCCAGTTGAAGAACGACGAAGGCGACCCGGTCTGGACCGTCGCGTTCATCCCCAACCGCGCCGCTGACCTGGCGACGTTCGTCGCCTTTGCCTGCTCCGAAATCGTCATGTTCAAAGGCTCGGACACTACCCGCGAAGCCACCATCGGCGAGTTCGAAACGTTCCTGACCGCTGCGTCCAAGACCAACGACCCGGCCAACAATGTCGGCTACATCAAGCCGAACCTCGTCGAGATCGCCAAGCTGCAGGGCTACCCGCCCCTGATCGCCGAGGCAATGCTCGACAAGGACATGACGCTCGTTCAGGTACGTGACAAGAACAAGCCCGGCGACAGCCATGAACTGATGACCGGCCGGGAGTTCGACCAGGCGAAGCTGCGAAAAGATGCCCAGATCGTACTGATCAAGACGATCAAGCAACCCGGCACCCTGCTGACGCTCAGCGCCACGCAGGCCCGCGAGCTGCGCATCGCGCAGACGCTGATCGACAACAAGGATCCGAAGGAGCTCTACACGCTCAACGGGTTGACCGAGAAAGACGTCCGCGATTCGAAGCCGGGCTGGCTCGACGATCTGGCGGCGTTCCTGCGCCGGACCGAGATCATATTCCTGTTGATCGCTGTCGGCTTCGCGGCCCTGATTCTCGAATTCAAGATGCCCGGCGCGACCATCCCCGGCCTGATCTCGCTCTGCTGCTTCGTGCTGTTCTTCTGGTCGCAGGCATATGCCAACGGGGCGATGATCTACCTGGCCATCGGCTTGTTCGTCATCGGTCTGGTGTTGATAGCCATTGAGGTATTCATTCTCCCGGGCTTCGGCGTCATGGGCATCTCAGGCATCCTGATGGTGCTGGCCAGCCTGGGGCTGGCGACAATGGAGAAGGCCCCGTCGACATCGTCGGAATGGCTGCTGTTCGGCGAGAACTTCGCCACGTTCGGCAGCAGTCTGTTCGTCGCGTGCATCTCGGCATTGGTGATCGCGAAATATCTGCTCAAGATCCCCTTCGCGAATCGGCTGATGCTGGTGCCGCCCTCCGACTCGCCTGATGATGATCCGGATGCGGTGCCCCTCCCCGGCGTGGAACATGCCGCTGCCCTGCTCGGATTGACGGGAACAGCGACTTCAACACTGCGACCCGCTGGTTCCGCCCGCATTGGCGACTATTATGTGGATGTGGTGACCGAAGGGGACTTCATCGAGGCCGGCACCACCATCCAGGTCGTCGAAGTCGAAGGGACCCGGATCGTCGTCAAGAAAGTCTGACCGGGGCGTGCATGGACAATCTCACGATCGCTTACCTTCTGCTGGCAGTCGCCGCGGTGCTCCTGACCGCCGAGGTCTTCATTCCCTGCGGCGGCATCTGCTTCATCTTCTCGGCCGGATGCGCCATTGCCGGCATCTCGCTCATCTTCGCCTTCAGCACCGTCACTAACGGCGTGATCGCCGTGGTCATCACGTTTGTCGTCGTTCCGTTCGCGTTGTGGGGCATGTTCTACCTTTGGCCGCATTCGATGTGGGGCAGAAAGCTGATCCCGAACCCCGATGAAGACATGACCGTTGCCAACATGCCGGCCAACATGCAACTCGAACAACTCCGTAACCGCGTTGGCACCACGGTATCCTCCCTGCGGCCTGCCGGTGTGGTCGAATTTGACGGCCGACGTGTCGATTGCATGTCCGAAGGAATGATGATCGACCCCGGGCAACCGGTCCGCTGCATTGACGTGCGTTCGGGCCGGGTGGTGGTACGCCTGATCGAGGTGCCGCGCGGCATCGATCTGGAGAACGCCGACTTCAGTTGAGCGGGCAAACGAAACTATCTCGCGCAAAACCTCATACTCTGACTGTGCATGGTACTGCTGCTGTGGCACAATCCAAACCCAGTCAAATCATGACCGCCGTTGAACGAACAACTTTGACGCTCCCGACAATTTCGGAAAGGACACGCTAGTGACCTCGTTCCCGCAAATCGCACTCCTGGCCGCACCGACAGCCGACAACATCCCCTGGTGGCTCGTCATCGGGGCGATTCTGACACTCGTCGGCATCTTCATGATGATCGTCTTCTTCAGCTTCGTCCGGCTCTGGATCCAGAGCCTGCTGACAGGAGCGAAGATCGGCATCATGGATCTCGTCGGCATGAAGCTGCGGAACGTGGACTATCAGATGATCGTCCGCCAGAAAATCGCGCTCGTGCAAGCCGGCGTGCGCATCACCACCGAGGATCTCGAGAGCCACTACCTGGCTCGCGGGAACGTTCCGAAGGTGGCTACAGCCGTGATTGCCGCTCACAAGGCCGGCATCGCCGATCTCCCGTGGAAGACGGCTGCGGCCATCGACCTGGCCGGCCGCGACATTCTTGATGCCGTGCGGACCTCGGTGAATCCGAAGGTCATCGACTGTCCGGACCCGACCAAAGGCCGTTCGTTCCTCGATGCCGTATGCCGCAACGGTATTCAGCTTCGCTGCAAGGCCCGCGTGACCGTGCGGACAAAGCTCGAACGCCTCGTCGGCGGTGCGACAGAAGAGACGATTATCGCCCGCGTGGGCGAGGGTATCGTGAAGGCCATCGGCTCGGCCGACGACCACAAGCAGGTGCTGGCGAACCCGAACCTGATCTCGCAGACCGTGCTTCACAACTCGCTTGACGCACAGACGGCATTCGAAATCGTGTCGATCGACATTGCGGACATCGAAGTCGGCGAGAACATCGGCGCGAAACTGCAGGCCGACCAGGCCGCTGCCGACTTGCGGGTCGCGCAGGCCGAGGCCGAGAAGCGCCGTGCCGCCGCCGTGGCCCGCGAGCAGGAAATGTCCGCCGACGTGCAGGAAAACCGCGCAAAGGTTGTCCTCGCTGAAGCCGAGATTCCTCAGGCGATCGCCGCAGCCTTCCGCGAAGGTCGGCTCGGCGTGATGGAATACTACAACCTGAAGAACCTTCAGGCCGACACCAACATGCGCGCCAGCATCAGCGGCATGGGCGACAACAGCCAGAACAGTCAGCGAAACTGACTCGCTGCTCGGTGATCAAGCCTCGGGATGAGGCTTCAGAACCTCGGGGTTCGGAAGCCTCACCCTGGGGCTTCACTCGCAAATGACTGGGAGTCCGCACATGGGCATCGGCCTTGTCGTCATTGTCATCTTCCTCGTCGTGTGGATCGTCTCCAACGTGCTGCGCGCTCAGCAGGACGCGGCCCAGGTCGCCGCCAAGCGCACGGTGAATCGGCCCGTGGGGGCCAGTCCGCCGCTCGGCGGTGAAAAAGGCAACTCGGAGATCGACCGGTTCCTGCAGGAAATCGACCGCCTGCGCCGCAAGGGCCAGCAGGAACAGACCGAAGCCCGGCCGAGCACCGCGCGCGATCCCCAGCCATCGGCCATGCCGGAACCCCGCAAGCCGGCCTCGCCGCAATCGGTCATCGACGCCCGCATTCAGCGAAAGCGGGAACAGAAGAAACAGAAGCAGGAACAGCAGTCGCGCCTTCCCGCAGTGCCCGTTGTCGTCAATCCGCCATCAGTAAAGCTCGCGCCGCTCCCATCAGTGCCG
>JBBQII010000145.1:0-7774 GCA_038324795.1 Gemmatales bacterium | reverse complement strand
TGTTGCGTGGGGCGGGCGATCAGCAACTGTGGTGCACGCACTGCGGCCAGACGTGTGCAACGCGGATCAGTCGTTGGGGAGCAATTCAGGCATGATCAACGACAGCGTGGCGATGATGCAACGGCGGGTGCGCGTCGCCCTGGGCCATGAACCGGCCGACTTGCTGTTGACCGGCGGCAACATCGTCAACGTCTTCACGCTGGCGGTCGAGCAGGCCGACATCGCTATCGTTGATAGCAGAATCGCCGGCGTGGGCCGGTACCCGTGGGCTGCGAAGCAGACGATCGACATCACGGGCCGCTACGTGATGCCCGGGTTCATTGATGCCCACATGCATCTCGAAAGCACGCTGCTGACACCGGCGGAACTGGCCCGCGTCATCGTGCCGCATGGCACCACGGCCACGCTCAGCGATTCACACGAGATCGGCAACGTGCTCGGCATTCCTGGCATCGACATGCTGATCGAGGCAAGCGAGAACTTACCGTTCGACCTGTTCTTCGCCGCGTCGTCTTGCGTGCCGGCGGTCAGTTGGGAACTGGCGGGGGCGACGCTTGGCCCTGTGGAAGTCGGCACACTGCTGGGCCGGGAACGCGTGCTGAGCCTGGCCGAGGTGATGGACGTCCCCGCTGTACTTGCGGGCGATGCGAAGATGCTCGCGAAGATCGAACGATCGCTGCACGCGGGCAAGGCGGTTGATGGCCATGCCCCGGGAATGCTCGGCCGCGACCTGCAGGCCTACGCCTGCACCGGTATCCGTTCCGATCATGAATCGTCCACGGTGGAAGAAGCAATCGCCAAGGCCGGGGCGGGCATATTGGTTCAGGTGCGTGAAGGGTCGAGTGCGCTGAACCTGGATGCGATTCTGCCGGCCCTCGCGACCGGGAAACTGGGCGACAACTGGTGCCTGGTCACCGACGACATCTTCCCCAATGATCTGCTGAAGAACGGCCATATTGACGGCCTGCTGCGGCGCTGCGTGGCCGGGGGCGTGATGCCGGCTGACGCGATCCGGCATGCGACGCTTGTTCCCGCACGGCACTATGGCCTTGCTGACCGCGGGGCGGTGGCACCGGGTTTCCTGGCCGATCTGGTCGTGACCGACGACCTGACGAACTTCCGCGTGCGCGAAGTCTTCAAGGCGGGCGTGTTGGCGGCACGCGACGGAGCAATGGCGATCGACTTGCCGCCGCGCACGCTGAAGTACGGCAATACCATCAACCCCGGGCCGATCGATGAATCGATCTTCCGCCTGCGCCTATCGGCCGGCACGCAGCCGGTCATCGGCATCGTGCCGGACCAGATCATCACCACGGCCCAATCGACAACGGTGAAGGCAGGCGATTGGGTGTTCGACCCGGCCATCGACATCGTATTGGTCGCCTGCATCGAGCGGCACCACGCGACCGGTAAACACGGGGTGGGCTTGGTGAGCGGCTTCGGCTTCACGAAACACGGGGCGTTCGGCTCGTCGGTGGGGCACGATTCACACAACTTGGTCGTGGCCGGCACCAACGCCGCGGACATGACAGCCTGCGTGAAGGCGTTGCAGGAAAGCGGCGGCGGCTTCGTCGTTTGTGCCGGCGGTGAAGTGCGTGCGCTGCTGCCGCTGCCGATCGGCGGGCTTCTGTCGCCCATGTCGGGCGTCGATGTTGCCCGGAAGTTGGCCGAGGTGAACGCGGCCGCGCAGGTACTCGGCTGCAAGCTGGCGATGCCGTTCGGCACACTGTCGTTCCTTGCGTTGCCGGTGATCCCCGACGTCCGCATCACGCCTCTGGGGTTGTTCGATGTCCGCACGCAACAGTTCGTGAAGTAATGGACTGCGCGTCAATGATCGTTCACGAGCCGCGTCCGATCACGAGCGGGGATAAATTTTGCCAGCCTTCGGTGGTCGTTCTCACTTCAGCCACACCCTCCGTGAGAGAGAGGTCGAAACGGTGATAATGACGCCCAAACGGTGATAATGACGCCCAAATGGTGATAATGACCGCCCAAATGGTGATAATGACCTCCCCAAAAGTGATAATGACCTCCCCGAAAGTGATAATGACCTCCCCGAAAGTGATAATGACGTCCGAGATGGTGAGAATCACGATTGTAGCGCGAGAATGACGTTGTCAAGAGAAGTTCTGCGACCACAAGGCCCAAGGTAAACGTTTTCATGAGTACGGAGATCGTGGAACTCGATCGCGATGTGTCCGGTTCCCCCTACTGGAACCACGACATGGCCCCGGTCACCGCGGCGGGTCGGCACTGGGGCATGCGCGACATGGCGGTGCTGTGGGTGTCGATGGCGGCGTGCATCACCACCTACACACTCTCGTCTTCATTGATCGCGATGGGGATGAACTGGTGGCAGGCGGTGGGCACGATCCTCATCGCGAATGTCATCGTGCTGCTGCCGATGATCCTGAACGCCCATGCGGGCACACGGTACGGCATCCCGTTTCCCGTCTACTGCCGGGCGTCGTTCGGCATCCGCGGGGCGAACGTGCCAGCGGTCCTGCGGGCATTGGTCGCCTGCGGCTGGTTCGGCATCCAGACCTGGATCGGCGGCGACGCGATCTACAAGATCGTCGAGATGAACGATTCCTCGTGGACGGAAGCCCCGCAACTGGCCATCGGCATCAACGCGGCGGAACTGGCATGTTTCCTTGCGTTCTGGCTGATCAACATGATCGTGATCTTTCGCGGTATCGAAACGATCCGCTTCCTGTTGAACATCAAGGCACCTCTGCTGATCATCCTGGGCCTGGTGCTCTTGCGCTGGGCATACGTGAAGGCCGACGGCTGGGGCCCGATGTTCGGTACACCATCGCAGTTCGACGCGGGACAGCCGAAGGCGGGCCAGTTCTGGCTGTTCTTTTTCCCGGCCCTGACCGCGAATATCGGTTACTGGGCGACACTATCCTTGAACATCCCCGACTTCTCCCGGTATGCCCGTTCGCAGCGCGATCAGGTGTTCGGACAAGCGATTGGACTGCCAGCGACCATGGCGCTGTATGCGTTCATCGGTGTCGCGGTGACCTCGGCCACCGTGGCCATCTTCGGCAGCGCGATCTGGGATCCGGTGAAGCTGTTGCCGAAGTTCGACAGTCCCGGGGTCCGCGTGCTGGCCGCGATCGCGCTGTGCCTGGCGACGCTGGCAACCAACATTGCCGCGAACGTGGTCAGCCCCGCCAACGACTTCGCGCACCTCTGGCCCAGGCGCATCGGCTTCCGCACCGGCGGGTTGATCACCGGCCTCATCGGCATCGCCATCATGCCCTGGCATCTTTATCGCGACCCGAACGGCTACATCTTCAAGTGGCTGATCGCCTACGGCTCGCTGCTGGGGGCGATCGGCGGCGTCCTGATTGCGGACTACTATGTAGTTCGAAAGATGCGATTGAAACTGGCTGACATGTACCTGCGCGACGGTGACTATTGGTACGGCAACGGGTTCAACAATGTGGCGCTGATTGCATTGGTGGCCGGGATCATCCCCTGCGTGCCGGGCTTCGTGGGGAACGTGAAATTGATGGACGTGGGTGAGTTCTGGATGGAGTTGTACCACTACGCCTGGTTCATCAGCTTCGGTATCGCCTTCAGCGTTTATGCGTTGCTGCAACGACGAGTTGAGCGTGCATCCCGTCGGGATGCACGCTCAACGGACGCGTTTTAGAAGTGGAAGTTCAAGCTCGCGATCGCTTCGATGTCGTACGGCCGGGGGCCGACGACGGGAACGCAAACCGCGCCGCCGAGTGTCATCCGCGGGAACGACACAAAGGCACCGGTGGTGATGTTGAACTGGTCCTGGAAGAAGATCGCGTCATTGATGTTGCGATGGTTCAGCGGCGTGTTCAAGTGGAACTCGAGCACGGGCACGAAACCGGTGATGAACCGATCCTTCGGGTTGCGGTACAGCCAGTAGCCGGCACCGATCGAGTTGAACAGAATCGTCGGGTCGCGGCTGTCGGTCGGCACGACGATCGACGAGAACCCCTGGAAGAACAGGTTCGGCAGGTTGTAGATGAAGCCTGCCCACGGCTGGATCAGCGTCGAGCGGGGCGCGGTCAGGCCATCGCTGAGTACATAGTCCGGGCCGCCGCCGGTCGGAGCTGTCACGATCAAGCCGGTCGAGACGACGTTGCCGGTCTCGCGATCGTTGAGCCACGCGTACTTGAACAGGAAGCTCAGGTCGCCGACCACGTTCGATTCAATCCCCTGCGAACCGTTGAACTGGATGAACGGCAGACGCATGCCGAACGAGGCATTGCCCTGCATGAACGTGCGTTCGAAGCCGAGCAACTGGCGATCGATCGAAACGCTGGGAATCGAAGCGGGAATCAGCGAGCGGTTCACGTCCGAGAAGTGGTTGTACGTGAAGTACAGCCGGTTGGTCGGCCGCGGGCTTTCATTGTCGGTGACCTTGAAGCCGTTGTACTGCGGCCCGATCGGCAAGCCCTGCGAAGTAACGGTGGCCGGCACCAGGATCGGCGTGCCGTCGCGGCGCGGGTTGATGTTCACGAACTGCCCGGGGACCACGACATTGCGGCGGCCCGAGATGCCGATGAGATCGCCGAACATGTTCGGATTGAACTGTGAACCGGGCTGGGTGCCGGCTTCGGTGGCCCCGGCGAACTGGTCGCCCATGGCGGGCGGCATGTCCATCTTCGGGTCGACCTTCGGATCGACCTTGGCGTTCGGATCGGCGGGCGGGCTGGGCAGCACCGTACCCGGCGGGCAGTCGCAGGCCGGGGGCGTGCGCTGGCCGAACGGTTTGAAGCCGGCCTGTCTGACCGGCCCCTCCTGCCCCGCGGCCGTTCCGACGGCCACAAAAAGGGCGACGCATACAGCGAGTTTTGCAGCGCGCATCGGGACACTCCTTATCCACTGGGGCCCCAATGCACGCACATCCGTATGCGCACAACGCGGGGCAGGATCTTCACGAGAATCGACGTAGACGGGTTATCGGTAAGTTCGATGGTTCAGGATTAATCGAAGGGGTGAGCAAACTGAGCATCGCCGATAATTTGGGCATCCCCCTTACAGTCAGCGTAACTGGACCGGATGGGGGAAGATAGGCAATCGATGACGAGCAATCATGAACCCAATTGCAAGTGCATGACCTCTCGCGATACACACTGCCGCTACGGGACGGCCGAAGAAGAATCAACCACGGATAACACGGATGAACACTGATAAAGAAAGCATGAGTCCGATGCCAATCTGTGGTTTTTGGTCCGTGTTATCCGTTTGATCCGTGCTGTCCGTGGTTAATCTCTTCCGGACAAAAGTTACGGCTAACGATGGTCATCGAAACATCCCCGCATCCACCGCGTTCTTGTTCAACCGCGGCAGCTTTGGCGGCAGCGCTTCGAGGTACTTCTGGGCCGCGCCCGTGTTGAAGACGACGACTTCCTCATCGCGTTTCACGCGGCCGTCGCGCAGCAACTGCTCGAGCACATCGAAGCAGACAGCCGTCTCGGGGCAGATGCTGATGCCGGTCGTGCCCGATGCACGCCGCATCCAGTCGCCGATAGAGTCTTCGCGCCCGGCGACAGCGAGGCCGCCGCTTTGACGAATCGCATCGAGCATCATGAAGTCGCCCACCGCGACGGGCACGCGCAAACCGCTGGCTGCAGTGCGGGCGTTGGCGAACGGTTCGGCGAAGCGTTCGCCCTTCTCGAATGCACGCACGATCGGGGCGCAACCTTCCGCCTGGCAGCTGATCAGCCTCGGCAGTTTCATGTCCGACAGCCAGCCGAGCGCCTGCAGTTCCGCAAACGCTTTCCACATGCCGATCAGGCCGGTACCGCCTCCCGTTGGATAGAGAATGACGTCGGGCAGCCGCCAGCCCAACTGCTCGGCCAGTTCCAAGCCCATCGTCTTCTTGCCTTCGAGGCGGTACGGCTCCTTCAATGTCGAAAGGTCGAACCATCCCATTGCCTCGGCATGATCGCGGACGATCTTGCCGCAGTCGTTGATCAGCCCATTGACAAGGAACGCTTTCGCGCCGAACAGGTAGGCTTCGAGTTGATTGACGACTGGCGTGTCTTCCGGCATGAAGACGTAGCATTCTAGACCCGCCCGGGCGGCATAAGCGGCGGCCGCGCCGCCGGCATTTCCCGCCGTCGGCAGCGCCAGCCGCTTCACACCGAGATGCTTCGCCAGCGACACCGCCAGCGTCATGCCGCGCGATTTGAAGCTGCCTCCCGGCAGTTGCGATTCATCCTTGACCCACAGCCGGTTGAGGCCGATGTCGGCCGCCAGGCGCGGGCAATCAAGCAACGGCGACATTCCTTCGCCGAGAGTCACCGGTTCGACATCGAACGGCAGCGGCAGCAGTTCGCGATATCGCCACAGAGTGGGCGGGCGATCCCGGAGTGCATCGCGAGACAGTTCGCGTTTCAATCGCTCGAGATCATAGCGGACCCAGATGGGCCGATTGGCGTGCATGCCGTGCACGACGCCTGCCGGCAACCGGGCCCCGTCGATCGCACCTTCGAGATGGGAAACGTAGGACATGATTGGTTCTTGCATTGTCGGAAGGATAGGGCTTGAGACTTGTTGTACTTTGATCGGGTTGATCATCAATCGCCGACTTCCGTGGCCGCCGAAGACACCGCGACGGACGAGGACGTCCGAAGACGCAAAATCACTTCGCAATCTTCTGAAACGCTTCGGTGATGATGCGTGCGGTCTCGGGGCCGCAACTGTTGATCTCGCCGTACTGGCTCTTTTTCAACCCGTAGCAGAACGGCGCCTGTTCGTCCCATTGCCGCTTGGGGATGAGGTAGCCGATCTCGTCGTTGGCAAGGCCGATCAGCAGGCGGTGCTTGCCCTTCAACTGTTTGTAGATGGCCGGCTCGATCGCCGCATCTGGAAAGTCAGCCCCCTTGTCAGCGGGGTTCTGCACTTTGTCGAGTACCAGTTCCGGGTAGATCTCACCGGGGATCGCGGCCACATCCAGGTCGCCCAATGACAGGCAGCCGACCTCGGTGCGGATCGTGTTGCGCGTCGAACTGTCGACCGCGAGTTTCGGCTCCCTCGGGTAGGGCGATTCTTCCCGGAGGTAAACGGGGCGATCGAGCACGCCGATCTGCCAAGCGAGTTTGTAGATGGTGTTGTCGATCGGTACGTGCACCGCCCGAGTACGCACCTTGAATGGCGTCAGCGTGATCGGTTGCGCCTTGTCGAGTGCCTTCAGTGCGGCGTCCGCGACCTGCCGGCCGTATGTCTCGGTCTTCTCGAATGTGCCGTCGGCCAGCGGTTTGCCGTCGGGGCCGTTGATCGGCACCTTCAGCGAACTCATCAGCCCGCCCACGGTACCGGTGAAGTAGGCGACCGGGCAGTCCTTCGCTTTCTTCAGTGCGTTCACGGCTCCCGCGACGAAATCGGCACTGATCTCGGTGTTCTTCGAGTCGAGGGTTTCCGGGTGGTTGTTCCACTGCACCAGCAGGCCATGCGGCTTCTTGTCCGACGTGCGCTTGAACTCGATGACGACCAGTTCATCATGCAGCACGATCGGCAATCGCGCATCGTGCAACAGTTCCGGAGCATTGACGGTGCCGATGCGGGCGGTCACTTCCACCGCGTGCTTTTCCGCCAGCTTGATTGCTTCAACGATGCCGGCCTGCAGCTTCTTCATGTACTCCGGATCGATGCCGCTTTTAAACGGTGTCGAGCCCCAAAGGCCCAGCGTATCGGGCCCTTCATGGTTGTGCGTGGCGGAGACCAGCACATAGTCGAACCCGGGAAGCTGTTCGCGTACTGCTTCCACCGTGGTCGG